>JAUTCQ010000005.1 GCA_030673845.1 Verrucomicrobiota bacterium JB022 | reverse complement strand
GCGCGGAGGCAAGCTGCCGACCAAGCGCATGATGGAAGCGCTGAGGTTCTGGATGATGGGCTGGGCCGACGACGAGGAACTTGTAGCCGCCATGGGCCCCGCGAAAAAACGAGGCTGAACCATCAGGGGAGAAGCGCATCGCCAAGGCGATGCGACGCGCAGCTTTGTACAGACGCCACTGGCAACCGACGACCTCGCGTCCAGACCGGGCGCAGGCCAAAACCTGAAAACCCCATGAGTCAGCCCTCACCCATGAAAACGAAAACAGCTCAAAGCGTGCCGAACACTACTGGCGGGACGCTCCAGCCACGGGGCGGATGGGCTCTGGGGAAGACGGACGCCCCGGCGGTGCGTCCCTACCAAAGACGGACGCCCCGGCGGTGCGTCCCTGCCGGAGGATGGGGGGATGATTTTGCGGGTAGCGCCCTGCGGGCTGGTGGGGTTCGGCGGTCATGCACCGCCGCTCCTGTGGGGCGTTCGGGGGGCGGTGGGATTTTGGGAATTTGCGGATGGGGAGTTTTGAGGATTGCCAGAAAGTTTGGGTTTCTTTAGCGTTGCCCGACGGACTGGCGGATTTGGTTTTCCGTTGTCGCTTGCAGTGTTTTGCCCCCTGATTTCCCGTGTCTGATTCGTTGAAAATCCTGATCGCCTGTGGTGGCACGGGTGGACATTTGTTTCCCGGTATCGCGGTGGCGGAGACGCTGCTGGACCGGGGGCATGAGGTGAAGTTGTTGATCTCGGAGAAGAAGGTGGATGCGCTGGCATCGGAGAAATACGGGCATCTGGATTTTGACACGGTGCCGGCGGTGGCGAAGCCGGCGACGTTTTCGCTGAAGATGCTGCCGTTTTTGTGGAGGCTGCGGCGGTCGATCGTGCGGTGCCGGAAGATTATCGAGGGGTTTGAGGCGGATGCGGTGCTGGGGATGGGCGGGTTTACGTCGCTGCCGCCGGTTTATGCGGGGCACAAGCTGGGGCTGAAGACGTTCGTGCATGATTCGAATGCGCGGCCGGGGCGGGCGAATGTGCTGACGAGCCGGTTTTGCACGCAGGTGTTTCTGGGGCTGGAGCCGGCGAGGGCGTTTTTTCCGAAGCGTGAGACGGTGGTGACGGGGACGCCGGTGCGGCCGGAGATCATGAAGCTGCCGACGCGGGAGGAGGCGGCGGAGGTGTTCGGGCTGGATGCGGGGAAGCAGACGATTCTGGTGGTGGGTGGCAGTCAGGGGGCGCGGCGTTTGAACGAGTTGTGCGCGGAGGCGGTGCCGATGCTGCCGGACGGGGTGCAGATGCTGCACATTGCGGGTGCGCTGGATCATGACCGGGTGGCGGAGATCGCGGCGGGGCGGGAGAACCACAGGGTGCTCGGGTTTTGCGATAAGATGCCGGCGGCGTATGCGCTGGCGGATTTGTTGATCGCGCGGTCGGGGGCGAGCAGCCTGACCGAGATTGCGATTGCCGGGCATCCGTCGATTCTGGTGCCGTATCCGTATGCGGCGGACGACCACCAGACGCGCAATGCGGAGGTGTTTGCCGACGGCGGCGCGGCGAAATTGATCCAGGAACGGGATCTTTCACCGGAAAAACTGGCGGAAATGGCCGGATTGATCCTCAAGGACTTGCCAACTTTCGAAAGCATGGCACAAGCCGCGCGCGCGCTTGCCATCCCCGATGCCGCGGACCGGGTGGGCGCCGCGATCGAAGCCACCCTCAGACCTCAATGAACGACCTCAGCAAGCGACTCACCCAGACCGACGATCCCCTGCAAATTCACCTGATTGGCGTGGCCGGATCGGGGATGAGCGGGCTTGCGCTGTTGTTGCTGGGGATGGGGCACAAGGTGAGTGGCTCCGACCGTGTGACCTCGAAGGAGACGACGCGGATGCAGGGGCTGGGGTTGGTGTTTTCCTCGCCACACACGCCGGAGGCGGTGAAGGGGGCGGATCTGGTGGTGTTTTCCTCGGCGATCAAGCCGGACAACCCGGCCTATGCGGCGGCGGTTGAGGAGAAGATTCCGTTGTTCCGCCGGGCGGAGTGTCTGGCGGCGATTTTGCACACGCGCAAGGGGATCGTGATTTCCGGGACGCACGGGAAGACGACGACCTCGGCGATGACGGCGCACGTGCTGCGTGAGGCGGGCTTGAAGCCGAGCCATTACGTGGGTGCGGAGATTCCGATTCTGGGAGCGAACGCGAAGTGGTCGGAGACGGGTGAGTTCATGGTGGCGGAGGGTGACGAGAGCGACGGCACGCTGGCGCTGTATCATCCGGAGCACTCGGTGATCCTGAACATCGAGGCGGAGCATCTGGATTTCTACCGGGATCTGGAGCACATCCGCGAGGTGTTCACGAAGCTGGCGGACCAGACGCGCGGGAAGCTGGTGTATTGCGCGGAGGATCCGGTGGCGCACGAGCTGTGCGGTGAGCGGGAAGGCACGGTTTCCTACGGCTGGGAAGAGGCGGACTACACGGCGGAGGACGTACGGGATTTGCGCGGGTCGTCGGCATTCACGGTGAAGAAATACGGTGAGGTGCTGGGCGACATCGAGCTGGGAATCCCGGGTCACCACAACATTCTCAACGCGCTGGGCGCGGTGGCGGTGGCGGATTCGGTGGGTGCGGAGTTTCCGGACGTGGCGCGTGCGCTGGCGACCTTTGCGGGTGCGAAGCGGCGGTTTGAGACGAAGTATTTGTCGGAGAACTACCGGATCATCGACGATTACGGGCATCATCCGACCGAGATTGCGGCGACGCTGCAGACGGCGCGCACGCTGAAGCCGAAGCGGATCATCGTGTTGTTCCAGCCGCACCGTTACACGCGGACGCAGTTGCTTGCGGACGAGTTTGGCAAGGTGCTGCAGGCGGCGGACCGGGTGTTCATCAGCGACGTGTATCCGGCGTCCGAGCAGCCGATCGAGGGGGTTTCCGGGCAGACGCTGGTGGATGCGATGGCGGAGCACGGTGATGTGCCGGCGGTGTTTCTGCCGGACCTGCGGACGGCGCACCACATGGTGGGCAGCGTGCTGAAGCCGGGGGATCTGCTGATCACGCTGGGGGCGGGGAACGTGCACGAGGCGGGGGCGAAGGTGGCGCGCGATCTGGCGGTGCTCGAGGAGATGCGCGGGTTGATGCCGGAGGGTGAGATCGACGGCAAGCTGTATGAGCCGATGGCGCGGCACACGACGATGCTGGTGGGCGGTCCGGCGCAGTTCTGGATGGAGCCGCACAGTTTTTACGGGATGGCGTTTTTGGTGAACTACTGCCGTGACCGGGGGATTCCGGTGCGGGTGGTGGGCCGCGGGTCGAATTTGCTGGTGCGCGGCGGCGGGATCCGCGGTGCGGTGATCCACCCGACGGGCGGGCCGTTTTCCGATGTGTCGCTGGGGGCGCGGGGTGAGATCACGGCGGGTGCCGGGGTGCGCTTGAAGAAGCTGGCGAGTTTCGCGGGAGCGAGCGGGCTGGGTGGTTTCGAGTGGATGGAGGGGATTCCCGGCAATGTGGGTGGAGCGCTGCGGATGAATGCCGGGGCGATGGGTGCGGACACCTTCAGCCAGGTGGTGCGGGTGACGTTTCTTGACGAGGACGGGGTGATCCGGACGCGCGAGCGCGACGAGATCGTGGCGCACTACCGGAACGCGCCGGAGCTGCGGCGGAATTTCGCGTTGCAGGCGGTGTTCAAGGGCAAGCCGGACAAGCCGGAGAACATCAAGGCACGGTGGGAGGCCGCGCGCGAGAAGCGCAAGGGGTCGCAGCCGACGATGGCGTCGGCGGGCTGCACGTTCAAGAACCCGGAATACATCGCGGCGGGACGGCTGATCGACTCGCTGGGGCTGAAGGGTGAAACCATTGGCGCGGCGATGGTTTCCGAGACGCATGCGAATTTCGTGGTCAATCAGGGCGGCGCGACCGCCGAAGAACTCCTCGAGTTGATCGACGCCGTCCAGAGGAAGGCGAAGGAAGAACGCGGGGTGGAGCTGGAGACCGAGGTGAAGATCCTCGGTGAAGACGAGTATACCTTCTAAACAAGATGAGTGATTTCCCCAGAATAGCTGTGTTGATGGGTGGCCCGGGATCGGAGCGCAAGGTTTCGCTGGCGTCCGGCGGGGCGGTGCTCGGTGCCCTGCAGGGGCTGGGTCTGGATGCGGTGGGAGTGGACGTGACGACGACGGATGTGGTGCTCCCGGACGGGGTGGGGCTGGCATTCAACGTGATTCACGGGACCTTCGGCGAGGACGGCCAGCTGCAGGAAAAGCTGGAAGCGCTGGGTGTGCCCTACACGGGTGCCGGGGTGGTGAGCAGCCGCACGGCGTTCGACAAGAACCTGGCGAAGGAAGCGTTCAAGGCGGCGGGTGTGCCGACGCCTGGGGCGGAGATTGTGGATGTGTCGGGTGGGGTGAGGTTGCCGTCGCTGGCGGTGCCATTCGTGGTGAAGCCGCCGCGCGAGGGATCGAGCGTGGGGGTGCATGTGGTGAAGGATGCGGCGCAGGCGCAGGCGGCGATGGAGGATGCGGCGAAGTATGGGAACGACATTCTGGTTGAGGAGTTTGTGGAAGGGCTGGAGCTGACGGTGGGGGTGCTGGACGATGTGGCGCTGCCGATCGTGCACATCATTCCGCCGGAGGGGGTGTATGACATGGCGAGCAAGTATCCGTGGTTGTCCGGCGCAAAGGGGAGCACGTATATCTGTCCGGCGGAGCTGGATGAGGAGACGACGAAGGTCGTGCAGGAGGCGGCGCTGGCCGCGCACCGGGCGCTGAATGTGGAGGTGTATTCGCGGGTTGACGTGTTGCTCGACGCGCAGAAGCGGCCATTTGTGCTGGAGGTGAATACGATTCCGGGAATGACTGAAACGAGTCTGCTGCCGAAGTCCGCGACGGCCAGCGGGATTGGATTTCCGGAGCTTTGCCAGATGATTGCGCGGCTTTCGCTGGAGCTGAGAACGTAATCCACCGCCACCAGGAAATCCGCCGCCACCAGGAAATCCGCCGCCACCATGAAATCCGCCGCCACCATGTAACCCGCCCCCGCCATGATCAGAAAAAGGAGAAAAACGAGCAAAGTGCGCAAGCGTTCGAAACAGAGCGTGCTGCAGGTGCGTGTGATGAGCCCGCGGATCGCGTGGTTCGGGTTTCTCGGGTTTCTCGGCAAGTTTGCGCGGTTGGCGGTGATTCTCGGGCTGATGGGGGCGGCCGGCTGGGGTGTGTGGCAGGGGATCCGGCACGCGTTTTACCAGAATCCGGATTTCGAGTTGCGGATGATCAAGCTGAATACGAACCCGGTGATCGACGAGGCGGGCGTGGCGGAGGTGGTCGGGATCGATCTGCTGGAGATGCCGAGTTTGTTCGACATTGATGTCGAGCAGGCGGCGATGAAGCTGTGCGCGCTGCCGGAGGTGAGCGACGCGCGGGTGGAGCGGCACCTGCCGGACACGCTGGTGGTGCGCCTGGTGGCGCGGACGCCGGAGGCGTGGATTTCCTGCCCTGAGATCGGGCTGCTGGCGAAGCGCGAGGCCGGCGCGATGCTGGTCAGCAAGGAGGGGGTGGCGTATCCGTGTCCGGAGCTGCAGGTGGAGTCTGCGGAGGGCCTGCCGGTGATCGAGCTGCCGGCGAGCGAGGAGCACGGGATCGTGGTCGGCGGCAAGGTCGGGCATCCGGAGCTGACGCATTGCGTCCGTTTGTTGGAGGCGGCGCGGCAGGCGGATCCGGAGGGGGTGCAGTGGATTGAGTCGATTCGGCAGGAGAACGAGTGGTCGTTGTTGTTGACGACGAAGCAGGGGACGCTGGCGACCTTCGGGCTGGGCGATCACGAGCGGCAGATCGAGAGTCTGCGCGCGGCGCTGGACCACGCGGGGGAAAAAGGTTATCTGATCGCCACCATCAACTTGATCCCAAAATACAACATTCCGATCACCCTGCAGGGGGACGGTCCGCCGCCGCGGGCGATCCCGGTGACGGTCGATGTCGCGGAGCAGGGGCCGGGTGTCCGCCAGGCGAGGGATCTATCGACGCTACTCCGGCGCGATTGACGGGATTTCAGTATTTCAGCACATGTCACGCCGCACGAAGATCCACGTAGGACTTGAGATAGGCACCAGCAAGACCTGCTTGGTGGTGGGTGAGGTGAAGCCGGACAGCGCGGTGAAGATCCTGGGGATCGGCGAGACCAAGAGCGCCGGTGTGCGGAAGGGGGAGATTTACGATTACGCGCTGGCGCGGGCGTGCCTGAAGGATGCGCTGGCGCGGGCGGAAGACGCGAGTGACGTGGAGATCGGCAGTGTGTTTCTGGCGGTGACGGGTTCGCACATCCAGGGGGTGAACCACCGCGGGACCTACCGGCTGCCGGATGGTGAGCCGGTGGTGACGCCGGAGCATGTGGAGGACGCGTGTTCGATCGCGCGCGACGTGCACATTCCGCAGGACCACGTGTATCTGCATCCGATCGTGCGCAACTACTGGCTCGACGGGTTGGAGCACTCGAACTCGCCGGTTGGCTTGTTTGGCAAGACGGTGGAGGCGGATTTCCACGTGGTGCACGGGATCGGCACGCGCCTGCAGAACAGCATCAAGCTGGTGCGCGAGATGCCGCTGGAGGTGGACGATATTGTGTTTTCCCCGATTTCCACGGCGCAGATGGCGCTGGCGAGGGAGCAGCGCGAGAGCGGTGCGCTGGTGATCGACATCGGCGGCGGCACGACGGACTACGCGCTGTATCACGGCGGAGTGATCACGGCGTCCGGCTGCATTCCGGTGGGTGGGGATCACGTGACCAACGACATTCATCTGGTGACGGGACTGCCGTTTTCCAAGGCGGAGACGCTCAAAGTGGAGGAGGGTGATGCGTCGGCGGATCCGGTGCGTTCGGTGGGGATGGCGCGGGTGACCGACGACCGGGGATTCGCGGATGTGGAGGTGGAGCGCGCGGTGCTCAACGAGGTGATCCGGCAGCGGCTCGAGGAGACGCTGAACCTGGTGAAGGACAAGCTGCCGGAAGGCGGGATGGATTTGATCGGTTACGGCGTGTTTCTCACCGGCGGCACGAGTTTGATGCGTGGATTCAGCGAGCTGGCGTATGATGTGTTCGGCCGGGACATCTACCGGCCGGAGCTGCCGGAGCTGAGTGGCATCCAGGCGAGTTTCAAGGACCCCCGGTATGCGACGGCGATCGGGTTGATCCGTTATGCGCAGATTCTCGAGACCGAGCGTGTGGCACCGCCCGGGATGTTCAGCCGCATCCGTGATTTGTTCTGGCCGTTTGGCAGATAGCAGCCCCAAGATTTCCGACCGAATTTCAACCAAGTTTTCACCATGATCCCTTACTCCCGCGACCCTAAGGAAACCATTCCATCATCATCAGTCAAAATCATCGGCCTCGGCGGGGCCGGCGCCAACATGCTCGAGCGGATTGCTCTGGACGGCATGGAGGGTGCCGAGCTGCTGGCGCTGAATACGGACATCCGCACGCTGGGTGCCTGCATTGCCAAAGAGAAGATCCAGCTCGGGGTGAACCTGACGAAAGGGCTGGGGACGGGTGGTGATCCGGAGCTGGGGCACCAGGCGGTGCTGGAGGCGGAGGATGACGTCCGTGAGTCGGTGAAGGGGCGGCGGATCGTCTTTCTATGCACCGGGCTGGGCGGAGGCACGGGGTCGGGAGCGGCACCGATCGTGACGCGGATTGCGCGCGAGGAAGGTGCGTTTGTGGTGGTGTTTGCGACGATGCCCTTCGGATTCGAGGGCAAGCGGCGGCGCGAGCAGGCGGAGACCGCGCTCAACGAGCTGGCGGTGCTTTCCAACGCGCTGGTGACCTTCGACAACAACCGGATGGGCGAGCTGGTGCTGGCCAAGCAAGGGGTGCACGAGGCGTTCATCGCGGCGGACCACATGATCTGTGAGTCGATCAAGGCGGTGATCCGGCTGGTGATCCGGCCGGGATTGATCAACGTCGGTCTGGACGACCTGATGAGTGCGCTGCGGACCAACCGCTCGCGTTGTTTGTTCGGCTCCGGGCTTGCCAAGGGCAAGGACCGTTCGAGCAAGGCGCTGGACAACGCGCTTTCCAGCCCGCTGCTTGACCAGGGGTCGCTGCTGAAGGAGGCGCAGACGGTGCTGGTGCACTTGTGTGGCGGCGAGGACCTGACCTTGTTCGAGATCGAGCTGCTGATGCAGAAGCTGCAGAAGTTCGTGCCTGATAGCGCGCATGTGTTGTTCGGTGCTGCGGTGGACCCCTCGATGGGTGAGTCGCTTTCGCTGACCTTGATCAGCGCACTGCCGGAGGACGCGCTGGCGATGGCGCCGCGGGAAAGCATGAATGCCGCGGCGCTGCGCAGGGCGGCGGAGGCTGAGCCGGAACCCGAACCTGAACCCGAGCCCGAACCCGAGCCGGAGCCGGAACCCGAACCGGAGCCGGAACCCGAACCGGAACCGGAGCCTGAGATGGTTGAGCCGACTCCCGAGCCTGAGCCGGAGCCCGCGCCGGTTGAGCCGACTCCGGTGCACGAGAAGCCGGAGAAGACCGGGATTTTCGATGATTTGGATGACGATCTTGATTCCGGTCCGCCGGAGGTCCCGAAGGCTGATGCCGCGGCGGGGCGGGCTGCCGAGACCCGGCACCAGTTGCCGGAGAAACGGAGCGTCGCACAGTTTTCGTCGCCGCTGACCAAGCTGCGCGAATCGCTTTCCAAGAAACCAGCGGATTTGACCCTGTTTGACGACGATGAGGGTGGGAATGCCGAGCGTCCGTTCGCCGAGCCGGATGTCGGCGTGAAGGCGGTGAAACCGCGGGTTCAGGAGCCGGTGGTGGAGCCCTTCACGTTGCTCGACGATGAGCCGGAGCTGGAGGAGTTTGCCGAGCAGGAAGCTGCGGCGGATGAGGGTGCGGCGAAGCCGGCGATTGCGGATTTTGTGGCGCGGGAAGCGGAGCCGGCGCCGGAAGCCGATGCCCCGGGCGCGGACCAGGAACCGGACCCGGCGCCGGCCGCGGACGATGACACCGAGCTGGACGATGATCTGGATCTCGATGATCTGGAGAGCGCGGGATTCGGGACGCTGCCGAAGCGGCGGTCGGAAGGCAAGGTGCCGTGGACGAGCAGCTATGAGCCGAAGCCGGCGGAACCGGAAGCGAAGCCGCAGCGGCCGGACGGGCCGACGTTGAAGTTGGGCGTCAAGTCCGGCTCCGAGGAGAGCCAGTTGTCACTGGACACGACGCCCCGCGGGCGCTTTGAAGGTGGGGATCCGAACGTCGTCGATGGCGAGGATCTCGATCTCCCGCCATTTCTCCGCAAAAAGAAAAGGTAAGTGATGGCAGCCGACGCTCTGGAGGCCATGAACCCGCTCCGCCGCTTCGAGATTCCGAGGCGGGTGGCGGCCTTTACGGGAGCGGGTGTGCTCCCGGCGCTGAGGGTCGAGTCGGATCACTCGGTCGCCGAGATTTACCAGCATGGTGCGTGCGTGACGTCGTTCCGGCGGCATGGCGAGGAGCCGTTGTTGTTTCTGAGCAGGTCGAGCCGGTTTGATTCCGTGTCACCGATCCGGGGCGGCGTGCCGATTGTTTTTCCGTGGTTTGGGGCGCGCGGCAGTCTGCCGCAGCACGGTTATGCGCGGACGACGCCGTGGGAGGTGGTGGCGGTGAGGCTGGTGGATGACGGGGCGGTGGCGGTGGAGCTGGCCTTGCCGAGGCTGGGTGGATCGCTGGTGACGCTGGAGGTGACGGTCGGTGCGAGCTTGAAACTCGCGCTGCGGGTCGAGAACTCGAGCATCGACCAGCAGCTGACTTTCGAGAGCTGTCTGCATCCGTATTTCCACGTGGGTGCGATCGAGCGGGTGACGATCCGGGGGCTGGAGGAGACCGGCTATCACGACTGCATGGTGGACCAGGAGTTTGCGAGGTCGGGGGAGCCGATCCGGATCGCCTGCGAGACCGACCGGATTTACCTGCGCCATGACGGTGACGTGGTGATCGAGGACGAGGATCTGGGGCGGCGGATCCGGGTGCGTGCGACGGGTGCGCAGTCCACGGTGGTGTGGAATCCGTGGACCGAAAAGTCGCGGGTGATGCAGGATTTCGGCAACGATGACTACCGGACGATGGTCTGTGTGGAGTCCGGCAACATCGGTGAAAAGGCGGTGACGCTGCGGCCGGGGAAGTCGGCGGTGCTGGAGGTCGAGTATCTGACCGAAGCACTCTGACCGTGGCTCATTGCGCCGGGCGTCAGTATTTCTTCCAGACGCTGGGGAAGAAGAGCACGAGCAGGGCGAAGAGTTCGAGGCGGCCGAGGATCATCAGCCAGGCGAGGAAGACCTGGGTGGCTTCGCGGAAGTGGCCGAAGTTGTCGGTGGGGCCGACATCGCCGAAGCCGGGGCCGATATTGGAGAGCGCGGCGAGGGCGGCGGATCCGCAGGTTTCCAGCGAGATGCCGGTTCCGGCTTCGAGGAAGCCGATGATGACGGTGGCGAAGGCGCCGATGAAGACGTAGAGCGAGAGGAAGAACATGACGCGCGCGCGGGCGTCATCGCCGATGCTGTTGCCGTTGACGCGGAGGCGGAAGACCTGGTTGGGGCGGAAGGCGCGCACGATTTCGTGGTGGGCGGACTTCATGAAGACGATGAGGCGGCCGATTTTCGCGCCGCCGGCGGTGGATCCGGCGCAGCCGCCGAAGAGCATGAGCAGGCCGATCATGACCTGGCACCAGGCGGGCCAGAGTTCGTAGTCGGCGGCGCCGAAGCCGGTGGTGGAGACGATGGTGACGACGATGAACGAGGCGTCGCGCAGGGCGGAGACAAACGAGGCGTCGCCATGCCAGGCGCGGCCGCCGGCGATGATGAGGATGAAGGCGGCGACGATGCCGAGCAGCCAGCGTGCGTCCTCCTCTTCGCGGAAGCGTTTCCAGTTTTTCCTGAGGATGACTACGTAGAGCAGGAAATTCATGCTGCAGAGGAACATGACGATGGTGATCCAGAGTTCGATGAGCCAGCCGTTGCCCCAGTCCGAGTAGAAGCCGATGCTTTTGCTGTGCGGGCTGAAGCCGCCGGTGGAGACGGCGGTCATCGAGTGGCAGACGGCGTTGAACCAGCTGAGGCCCATGAGGTGCAGGCCGGTGGCGCAGGCGAGGGAGATGCCGAGGTAGATGCGAACCAGGGCGAGGGCGGTATCATGGATGCGGGCCATGCCGGACTCTCCGCCGCGGAACGAGGATTCGTTGTGGAAGAGGGATTTCGAGTCGAGTCCGAGGTAGGAGAGCACGGCGACGAAGAGGACGAGGATTCCGATGCCGCCGAGCCACTGGGTGGCGGAGCGCCAGAGCAGGATGCCGCGCGGCCATTCTTCGATGACGGTGAAGACCGAGGAGCCGGTGGTGGTGAAGCCGGAGGCGGATTCAAACAAGGCCTCGGCCCAGTTCAGCCCGGGCGCGCAGAGCATGTAGGGCAGGCCGCCCATGGCGGAGCTGACGAGCCAGCCGATGCCGACGACGGCGACGGCATCGCGCTTGGGGATGCGTTTCATCGCGCGGTGTCTGCCGCCGGCGATGACGAGCAGGGTGCCGGCGAGGATGGTGAGGCCGGACGACTTGAGCAGCGCGGCGGCGGCACCGGCATCTCCGGCGACGACATCGAAGTGGGCGAAGACGGCGCAGACGAGCATGGCCATCGCCTCCAGCAGGAGCAGGATGCCGAGTAACCGGAAAACCAATCGGTGATTCATGGGACGGGGCGAGTGGTGGCGGTCAGGACGTGAGCAGTTTGACGAAGGCCTTGCGGGCTTCGTCGGCGACGACGGCGTAGATGTGGTCTCCGGCCATCAGCACGTCGTCGCGACCGGGGACGGTGGCGTGGATTCCGCGCAGCAGTCCGACGACGACGGCGCCGTGGGGCCATTTGATTTCGTGGACCATGTGGCCGGCGGCGATGGAGCCTTTGCCGACGCGCATTTCGATGATGTCCGCGCCATCGAAGTGTTTGACGACGTGGAATTTGTCGGTGGTGATGAAGCGGCGGATTTCGGCGCGGGTGGATTCGCGCGGGCTGACGGCGGCGCGGATGCCGAGGGATTTGCCGTTGGCGGAAATGGCGGCGGCGTAGTCGGCGCGGTGGATGAGGGTGAGGCAGTTTTTGACGCCGAGCGTGTGGGCCTGGAGGCAGGACATCACGTTGTCTTCGTCGTCGGCGCTGGTGGCGATGAAGAAGTCGACGGCGCCGACTTGTTCTTCTTCGAGTTCGGCGACGACGGTGGCGTCGGCATTGATGACGGTGGTATTGGTGAGGCGGTCGGCGAGTTGGCTGCAGCGGTTGGCGTCTTTTTCGAAGATGCGGACTTCGCAGTCGACGCTTTCGAGCATTTGAGCGACGGCGAATCCGTATTCGTTGCCGCCGAAGATGACGACTTTGAAGCGGTCGCGTTTGGCGTATTTGCCTTGGAGTTTATCGGCGAAGTCGCGGAGTTTGCGGGGTTCGCCGAAGATGGTGATCACGTCGTCGGCGACGAGTATGGTGTCGGCATCGGGGACGAAGAGTTCGCCGCCGCGGGAGACGGTGGCGAGGCGGATGCCGGCGGGAGCGTTGAGCTTGCGGAGGGTGATGCCGCATGCCTTGGAGTTGGCGCCGATGCGGACCTGCTGGAGTTCGATGCGGCCGCGGGCGAGTTCCTCGACGACGAGCGAGTTGGGGTTACGCACGTATTTGGCGAGGTCGATGGCGGCGAGGCGTTCGGAGCTGAAGACGTGATCGATGCCGAAGTGGCCCCTGAAGTCGAACATCCATTCTTCGCGCTGGAGGCCGGGGTGGACGCGGCTGATGACTTTTTCCACGCCCATGGCCTTGGCCATGGAGGCGGCGATGAGGTTGGCGGTGTTTGACGAGGTGAGGGCGAGAAAGAGTTCGCATTCACCGACGTCGGCTTCGACCAAGTCGGTGACGCTGGAGGCGTTGCCCTGGATGATTTTCGCATCCAATCCTTGTTCGAGTTCGGCGGCGAGGTCGGCGTTTTTTTCGATCAGGGAGATGTTGTGGGATTCCTTGGAGAGCACGGATGCGAGATGGCGTCCGATTTCTCCTGCCCCGACGATGATGATGTTCATGGGAAAACGGCTCGGAGGTGGCTCCGAGGTGGCGGGGATGCTAGCGGGGGGGGGCGCGGAGGGCAACACCCAAGGCGGGCGGCTGAAGCGGGCTGGTTTTGCCGCGGATTCTGCCGTGCTGGCGGGTGTCCGGCGGTGGCTGGAAACGTGCTGGCGCGGTGCCTGGAGGTGCCTGGAGGTGCTTGGTGGCGGTGCTCAGTCGGTCTTGCGTTGGGTGAATATCCAGCGGATGAGCTCCGGGTTGGCGTAGGTTTGCGTCCACGAGTTGTGGCCGACGCCGGGGTAGTAGGTGGCGAGCGGCTTGCGGCCGGAGGTTTCGAGTGCGGTGATCATGTCCCGGGTGGCCCGGACGGGGACGACGCTGTCGGCCTCGCCGTGGAACGCGTGGATCGGGACGGGGCCGAACGTGGCGGCGAGTTCGGGATCTCCGCCGCCGCAGATGGGCACGGCGGCGGCCCATTTGCCGGGGGCGCGGCCGAGCAGGTCCCAGGTGGCGAAGCCGCCCATGGAGATTCCGGTGAGGTAGATGCGGGCGGGGTCGACGGGTTGGGATTTGGCGGTTTCATCGACGAGGGCGATGACGGCCTCCAGCAGTGCGTTGGGTTTTGCGGCGGCGCTGAGGCGGGTGCGGGACGGGACGGCCGGGGACCACCACTGGCCGGCCGGGCACTGGGGGGCGATGAGGAAACAGGGTTGGCCGAGGGCATCCGCGCCGGCGAGGATGGCGGGGACGCCGTGTTTGAGCTGGGCGGTGTTGTCGCTGCCGCGCTCTCCGGCACCGTGGAGGAAGAGCACGAGCGGGTAGGTCTTGCCGGCTTCGGTTTTCTCCGGGGCGTGGAAGCGGTGGCGGACGGTGGTGCCGTTTGGCGCCTGCCATTCGCGGGCTTCCGGTTCGGCGGCGAGGGTGGCGCAGGTGCTGAGGATGGTGGCCATGGCGAGTGCCTTCATGGCCGGCAGGGTAGGCGGGGGGAGCCGGGGCGGCAACGGGGAAAGATGCGGGAGCGCGGGGAGCGCGACGCTCCCGCACCGGGCTGGAGCAGGATGTTCCAGCCGCCGGGAGGTGGGGGGTCAGGCGTCGGCGACCTCGTGGGTGAGGAGGTATTCGAAGGCGGCGAGGCCGGCTTTGGCGCCTTCGCCCATGGAGATGATGATTTGCTTGTAGGGGGTATCGGTGACGTCACCGCAGGCGAAGATTCCGGGGACATTGGTTTCGCATTTCCCGGTGGTGACGATTTCGCCGCGCGGGTTGGTTTCGACGAGGTCGCCGAGGAATCTGCTGTTGGGGGCGAGGCCGATCTGGACGAAGACGCCGTCGAGTTTGCGGGTGCTGAGTTCGTCGTTGTGGCGGTGTTTGAGTTCGATGCCGGTGACGCCGTTGTCGTCGGCGAGGATTTGGTTGGTGGCGGTGGAGAGGATGACTTCGGCGTTGGGGGTGGCGTGGAGTTTGTCGACGAGGACCTTGTCGGCCTTCAGTTCGTCGAGGAACTCGATGACGGTGACGGATTTGACGATGGCGGCGAGGTCGAGGGCGGCTTCGACGCCGGAGTTTCCGCCGCCGATGACGGCGACGTCCTTGCCTTTGAAGTAGGGGCCGTCGCAGTGCGGGCAGTAGGCGACGCCGGAGCCGATGTTTTCGCGTTCGCCGGGGACGCCGAGTTCGCGCCATTTGGCGCCGGTGGCGATGACGACGGTTTTGGTTTTGAGGGTTTCGCCGGTCGAAAGCTCGATCTCCTTGAGGCCGGAGTCGGAGCCGGTGACGTTTTTAACGCGGATGTCCTCTCGCAGCTTGATCGGGTAGTCGGCGAGGTGCTGGCGCATGTTTTGGGTGAGTTCCTGGCCGGTGGTTTTGCTGATGGAGGTGAGGTTTTCGATGCCGACGGTGTCGCGGACCTGGCCGCCGAATTTTTCCGCGACGAGGGTGACCGAGAGACCCTTGCGGGCGATGTAGATGGCGGCGGTGGCGGCGGCGGGTCCGCCTCCGATGACGACGCTGTCATGGATGGTGTCGTCGGCGGGTTCGGGCTCGGCCGGGTTGGTGTGGAACTCGTTGACGAGTTTCTCGATGATGGCGGCGGCGCTGATTTCACCGCTGGAGAAGGGCTTTTTGTTGAGGAAAACGGTGGGCACGCCCTGGATGTTGCGCTCGGTGACGAGGGGTTGGTGGAGTCCGCCGTCGATCATTTCGTTGGAAATGCGCGGATTGATGAGGGCGAGTTGGTTGAGGGTCTGGACGACGTCCGGGCAGACGTGGCACTCGAGCGAGATGAAGGTTTCGAACATGATGTCCGCATCGATGCCCCTGACCTGGCGCTGGAGGCCTTCGTCGAGTTTCACCGGGGTTCCGCCGGCCTGGAGGATGGCGAGGATGAAGGAGTTGAATTCGTGGCCGCCGGGGATGCCGGAAAAGAGGATGCCGGTGCGTTCGCCGTCGGAGAGGAGTTCGAAGGTGAGGCCCTCGCGGACGGAGATTTCGGTGTCCTGTTGTTCGGAGTAGCTGAGTTTGTCGGAGACCGAGGCGACTTGCTGGAGCATTCCGGCGAGTTCGGCGCGTTTCGGGTGTTGGCCTGAGAGCAGGCGGAGTTCGACGTTGCGGCTGAGGTTTTTGGTGTATTCGCCGAGGGTGTTGAGAATGGATGCGTCCAGCATGGTGTCAGGTGTCAGGTTTTGTGGGTGGAAAAATGGGTGGGGGGAGGGATGGGTGGGGGAGGAAAGGGAAAAGGGAAAGACGGAGAGGGAAAGGGAGCGGGGGGATGTGGGATCGGGGGAGTGGGAAAACGCGGGGCGGCCGAATGGGGGGGGAGGGAAGGGTGGCCGCCCCGCGTTTTACGGTGGTCAGGGGATGACCGGTTTAGATCTTGCCGACGAGGTCGAGCGAGGGCTTGAGGGTTTCCTCACCGGGTTGCCATTTGGCCGGGCAGACCTGGCCGTCGTTGTTGGCGACGTATTGGGCGGCCTGCACCTTGCGGACGAGGTCGGCGGCGGAGCGGCCGATGCCGAGGTCGTTGATTTCAGCGGCCTTGATGACGCCGTCGGGGTCGGCGATGAAGGTTCCGCGGAGGGCGAGGCCCTCTTCTTCGATCATGACGTCGAAGCCGCGGGAAATCGCGCCGGTCGGGTCGCCGATCATCGGGAATTTGATTTTCCGGATGGTTTCGGAGGCGTCGTGCCAGGCTTTGTGGGTGAAGTGGGTGTCGGTGGAGACCGAGTAGACTTCGACGCCGAGGGACTGGAGTTTTTCGTAGTGGTCGGCGAGGTCGCCGAGTTCGGTCGGGCAGACGAAGGTGAAGTCGGCCGGGTAGAAACAGAAGACGGACCACTTGCCCTTGACGTCGTCGGTGGAGACGGAGACGAAGTCGCCGTTGTGGTAGGCTTGAGCGGAAAATTCGGGGATCGTTGAGTTGATGATAGACATGTTTGGTTGCGGTTGCTTTGTGAACGCGGGCGGAGATTTGCAGAAAGTGATTCATTGTTGAAACACCGGGTTCCTATGCGTTGGATAGGCGCGTCCTATGGAATTCCAACAGATTCGGTATTTTCTGGCGGTGGCGGAGTTGCACAACTTCACGCGCGCCGCGGAGCGCTGCAATGTGGCGCAGCCGTCGCTTTCGCAGCAGATCAAGAAGCTGGAGAACGAGCTGGGCGGGCCGCTGTTTCACCGCTTGGGGCGCAAGGTGGTGCTGACCGAGCAGGGCGAGCTGCTGGAGCCGAGCGCGCGGCGGATCCTGCTGGAGCACGACAACGCGATCGACCGGCTGGGTGATTCATTTTCGCGGGGCGGGACGGTGGCGTTCGGGGCGACGCTGACGATCGCGCCGTATTTGATTCCGGGATTGCTGGAGAAGATCGGCAATGAGCGGGTGCTGGAGTTGCGGATCGAGGAGAACTTCACCGAGAAGCTACTGGAGAAGGTGAGGGCGGGGACGCTGGATTTCGCGATCATGTCGTCGCCGGTGGACGAGCCGGACCTGCTGGTGAAGGTGATCGGGAAGGAGAGTTTTGTGGCGGTGATGCCGCGCGGTCACCGGTTGATGGATCAGCAGGAGGTGGGTTTGTCTGATATTCTGGCGGAGCCGTTTCTGGAGTTGAGCCACATCCACTGTGCGGGCCAGCAGATCAACGAGATCTGCAACATGAACGCGGGGGTGAAGAACACGGTTTTCCTGAGTTCGCAGATTGAGACGATCCGGCGGCTGGTGCGGGAGAAGCAGGGGGTGACGATTCTGCCGCGGATGGCGGTCCGGTCGGCGGACGACGAGCTGGGAGTGAAGGAGATCAGCGGGGCGAAACTGGAGCGGGAGATCACGCTGGTGCAGCATCCGGACCGGTATTTGACGAAGTCGGCGCGCGGGTTGATCGAGCTGCTGGAGGAGTTCGCGCTTGATTACACGGCCGAGTGAGCGGGGTTTACTTTCGCGGCGGGTTTTTCTAGCGTTTCTTCCCCCGGGCAGATCTCCGGGGATACGATCATGCGCAGCGACAAAGTGAAGAAGGGATTGGAACGGGCCCCACACCGCAGTTTGATGCGGGCGACGGGGATGAGTTCGGAGGACATCAAGAAGCCGTTTATTGCGATCTGCAACGCGTTCAACGAGGTGATTCCGGGGCACGCGCATCTGGACCAGGTGGGCAAGCTGGTGAAGGAGGCGGTGCGCGAGGCGGGCGGCACGCCGATCGAGTTCAACATGATTGGTGTCTGCGACGGCATCGCGATGGGGCACAGCGGGATGAAGTATTCGCTGCCGAGCCGCGAGTTGATCGCGGATGCGGTGGAGACGATGGTGGGGGCGCACGCGTTTGACGCGATGATCTGCATCCCGAACTGCGACAAGATCGTGCCGGGCATGATCATGGGCGCGATGCGGGTGAACATCCCGACGATTTTCGCCAGCGGCGGGCCGATGAAGGCGGGGCGCACGGCGGACGGCAAGGTGGTCGATCTGATCAGCGTGTTCGAGGGTGTGGCGGAGAAGAAGCAGGGGACGATTTCCGACGAGGAACTCGAGGAGCTGGAGTGCAAGGGCTGCCCGTCTCAGGGGTCGTGCTCGGGCATGTTCACGGCGAACTCGATGAACTGCCTGTGCGAGGCGATCGGTCTGGCGTTGCCCGGCAACGGGACGATTCTGGCGGTGGATCCGGCGCGCCACGAGCTGTGGAAAGCGGCGGCGAAGCGGGCGGTGGAGATGGCGTATGCGGATGCTCCGCTGCCGCGTGACATCGTGACCCGGGAGTCGCTGGACAATGCGTTCGCGCTGGACATGGCGATGGGCGGCAGCACGAACACGGTGCTGCACACGCTGGCGATCGCGAAGGAGGCGGGCGTGGACTACGATTTGGCGCGGATCAACGAGGTGTCCAAGAAGTGCCCGAACATCTGCAAGGTGTCGCCGTCGTCGCACTATCACATGGAGGACGTGCACGCCGCGGGCGGGATCAGCGCGATTCTGGGCGAGGTGGCGAAACGCGAGGGCCTGTTGAATCTGGATTGCCCGACGGTGACCGGCAGGACGTTGGGCGAGAACATCGCCGGGGCGGAGAGCAAGGACCTGGAGTGCATCCGCAAGATCGAGAACGCCTACAGCCAGACCGGCGGGCTTTCGATCCTGTGGGGGAATCTGGCCGAAGGCGGGTGCGTGGTGAAGAGCGCGGGCGTGGACCCGAAGATGCTGGTGCACACGGGACCGGCGGTGATTTTCGAAAGCCAGGAAGAGGCGTGCGAAGGCATTCTGGCCGGCAAGGTGAAGAGTGGCGACGTGGTGGTGATCCGCTACGAGGGGCCGAAAGGCGGGCCGGGCATGCAGGAGATGCTGGCGCCGACATCCTACATCATGGGCCAGGGGCTCGGCGACAGCGTGGCGCTGATCACCGACGGGCGCTTCTCCGGCGGCACGCACGGCGCGTGCATCGGCCACATTTCGCCGGAAGCGGCGGAGGGCGGACCGATCGGGCTGATCCGCGAGGGCGACATCGTCGAAATCGACATTCCGAACAATCAACTATCCGTGCGGCTCTCCGACGAGGAGTTGGCCGCGCGGAAGCAGGCGTGGACGGCGCCGGAGCCGCGGTTCAAGACCGGCTGGCTGGCGCGTTATGCGCGGATGGCGACCAACGCCAGCAATGGCGCGGTGCTGGAGTGACGGGGGGCGGCGCGCAGGAGCGACCGATGAACCGGTGCCGCCGATGGTGAAAACCGCATTCTGCCGGCAGCTGCGGCGGGATGCGGCGGGGGTGTTGGGTTGGTGTTCCGGGGGCGCGCGGTGTGCCCCCCGGGTGACAGAAAAAGGACCCGGCGGAATGGTGTTCCGGCGGGTCCTGATCAATTGGCTGGTGCGGGGGCGGAGCCCCTCGGGTGTGCTCAGTCCTGGAAGATCACGACCTGGCCGACTTCGAGGCCGGAGAGGATTTCGGTTTGGTCGCCGGACACGCGGCCGCGTTTGACCGGGCGGCGTTCGCTTTTGCCGTTGGCGAGTTTGACCTCGACGGTCCAGCCTTCGGGGTCGAAGCGGAGTGCCTTGACGGGGAGGCTGACGGTTGCCTTTTTGTGATAGGGGATGAGGTGGACCTTGAGGGAGGAATTGGGTGCCGGGATGTGGTTTTCCGGCCATTCGGCGGTGAGGTCGACGCGGTATTTTCCTTCGGGGTTTTTGGTGGTGGAAAGCGCCTCGATGGTGACGGGGATTTCAGTTTCCTCGGCGCCCTGAGGGGTGGCGATGCCCTTCAGGCCGGTGTTGAGCGAGAGGGCGGTGCTTTCGTCGATGAAGGAGATGAGGGTGAGCGGGCTGGTGGCGGGGACGAAGGTTGCGAACGGTTTGTGCGCGGGGACCTTGCCGTGGGGGACCAGGGACTTGGCGACTGCGGCCGGCGACCACTGGCCGTCCATGACCGGTCCGTGGAGGAAGGTGCCGGCGGCGGGCGCCTTGATTTCAAACAGCTTGCGGTCGCTTTTGGTTTCTTCGAGCGTTTGTTGGTCGCGCTTGAGGCTTTCGCGGAGGCCGTCGATTTCAAGTTGCTTGAGTTCGATCTCGCGGGGGATGTCGGCCTTGAGTTTGGCGTATGCGAGTGCGGTGTCGCGTTGTTTTTCAGCGAGTTTGACGGCCTCGCGCGGGATGTTGACGTTGAGGTTGCGCTCGTGGCTGAGGGTGGCCATCCGGACGGCGAATTCGGCGGCGTCGACGGCGTCCTGCTGGCGGACCAGGATGATTTCCTCGGTGTCCTCGGTGAGGTCGTCGGCGAGGTACATTTGCTTGAGTTGGCGGAGTTCCTCGCGGTTGTTTTCGAGCATTTGTTTTTTACGCTCGAGTGACTGGGTGGAGCTTTCCTCTTCGGCCTTGCGGCGCACGGTGGTGAAGTAGGTGTTTTCCTCTTTGGCGATTTCGGCTTCGCGCTTGGCGGTTTCGAGGCGGTTGGCGGAGGTTTCCTTGAGGTTGGAGAAGTCGTCTTCGGCTTTGGCGAGCTGCACGGTTTTCGATGCGAGGGAGCGTTCGAGGTCGGCGATTTTGCGGTCGATTTCCTCGGTTTCGAAGCGGACGAGGATGTCGTCTTTGGCGACGTGTTTGCCGTGGTCGGCGATTTCGGTGATTTCGAAATCGGACCATGCGAGCGGGTCGAGTTTGAGCAGGTTGGCCTCTTCGTTGGGGAGGACTTTGGCGTCGAGCGACCGGCGGATGGTGAACGGCTGGAGTTCGACGGTGATCTCTTTGGCGGAAACGGGGGCGGCGAGTAGTGCGCCGATGAGGGTGAATTGAATCAAGCGGTTCATGATCTTGCGGGGAGGCAAGCATGTTCGCGACGGCAGATCAACCTGCGTATTTGCCTTTGCGACCGAGCCAGATCGGCAGCATGCGGCTTTTTTTCGCGCCGGGGGATGCGGGAACCGTGTATTCAGCGACGTCGAACCCGGTTTGGCGCAGGCGTTTGGTCATGGCGGCATCGGGTCGGGAAGCGGCGATGGCGAGCAAACCGCCTTGTTGCAGGGAGTCGTAGGCGGCGGCGAGCCAGGTGCGATGTTCCGGCCACGGGCGGTTGTCGGGCGCGAGGGGTGAGGCGTCCAGATGCAGCAGGATGGCGTGGAGTCCGCCCTGTTTGCGGGCGAGGGCGGCGGGGGTGCAGTCGTTTTCGAGGGACACCCGGGGGTCGGTGATGAAGGGGCTGTCCGGGAGGAATTCGCGGTGCCATTCGGGGATGGCGGTGACCGGTTCGGCGACGATGAAGTTGGCGCGTTTGGCGTGGATTTCGGACGCGGCGGAGGCGAGCATGTGGCCGAGGCCGAGGCCGGCGATCCAGATTGTCGGCTGGCGTGCCGGGCGGAACGGGGCGCAGCCGAGGCGGGCGAGTTCCGCTTCCGCGGAGCGCGTGGACGGGCCGCAGATTTGCTGGCCGTGCACGGTGAGTGAGCGGCGGCCGTCATGTTCTTCGAGGAGGAGTGTGGCGCCGTCGGTGAGTTGTGTTTCTGCGAGTGTGATTCTTGGTTTCATGGGCGTTCCGGCTTGCGTTGAGGAAGACGATTTATTAGAGATTCATCATTATGTCCACTGAACCTGAACAGACATCCGCTCAATCCCCCTCGTCACCACAACCCGGAGGAACCGGTCAGGTTCCGGGGGCCGAAAAGAAAATGGTCGCCGGGATTCTGGCGATCCTGCTGAATTGCCTCGGGATCCACAAATTCTACCTGGGCTATCAGAAGGAGGGCTTGATCATGCTGCTCGGCAGCATTCTGACCTGCGGCTTCGGCGGAATCGTCTTCGGCGTGATTGGCGTGGTCGAAGGTGTCATCTATCTGACGAAGACCGACGATGAGTTTGTGGCGACCTACGTGACCGGCCGCAAGGGCTGGTTCTGAGGGGCGTCTGCTGGCTTGATTTTGAAAAAAAACCCCGACCGGCGACGGTCGGGGTTTCTTCGGTTTTGATTCTGACAGATTTCGCGGGGACCGGAGTCCCCGTAAAATTTACAGCATGCCCTTGAGCACGGAGGAGGGCTTGAAGCCGACCGACTTGGAGGCGGCGATCTTCATGGATTCTCCGGTCTTGGGGTTACGACCCGTCCGAGCCGCGCGTTTTTTCACCTCGAAAGTGCCGAATCCGATGATTTGGACCTTCTTGTCTTTCTTCACGCCTTTGGCGATGGAGGAGAGGACGGCTTCGAGGGCTTCGTCGGCGGCACGCTTGGTGGCGTCCTTTCCGAGTGCGGCTTGGATGGTTTCGATGAGTTCAGCTTTATTCATGGCAGCGCGATTCTGCGCTGGTGAGGTCGCTACTTGGCAAGTGAAAATGTCTCGAAAACACGGGGATTTTTCGGTAACGGCGGCTTGACTTGGTGGTCGGGTGTGGCTTGGAGTCCCCTTTCCAGCAAGGATCGAGCGCCTCGCGAATCCGGAGGCAACAACTGTTAGAATCTGTTAGCTCGGATGCCGGGCATCCGGGTGATTGACTCGGTCCGTCGGCTTGTGGAGTCTGGGGGATGGAAGAGCCTGACGGGATGGGTGAGATTCTGCGCAGAGGGGTGCCTGCGATACTGGCGGCGGAGGCGGCGCTGCCGCTGCGGCATGAGTTGGCGGCGGAGGTGGTGATTCTGGAGGCGACGCAGGCGCGGGGGTATTTCCTGCCGGACGAGGATGATGCGGTGCGGATGAGGTTCCGGCAGTATCTGGGCATTCGGGCGGCGTTGCTGGAGACTCTGGAGGCGCTGACGGTGGAGACCGGTTACATGGCGTCGGGGTGGGAGCGCCGGCTTCCGGGGTTTGTCGCGGCATTCGCCTGTGCGTGTGTCTTGATGAGGGCGGACCGGTTTCTGGTGGATTTGGCCGCGAATCGTCCGGTGGTGTTCAAGAAGCTGGATGAGGAGGACCGGGCGGCGGGTGTTCGGCGCAAGACGTTCACGCGGATTTACCGGGCGATGTCGAATCCGCTGAATGCGGTGCGTTTCCTGATGGCGGCGGATTTTTACCGGAGCCACCGGGCGGAGATCGCGGAGTTGGCCGGAGATCCCGTGGTCGGGCGGGTGGTGGGGATGCTGCACGGGGAGGAGGAGTGGGTCGACCGGCGGAGGCGGGATGCGGTGAAGCGCCAGGTCGCCTACCGGCGCTACACGTTTTTGCGGCGCGGGCGGTCGGCATGGAAGAAGGTGATGTTCGGGATGTTCGAGGTCTCGGGTCGTGCGGTGGCGGATTTGCGGCAGCCGGGGGTGAAGGCGGCGGGGGCGCCGAAGCGGATCACGGCGGAGATGAGGGACGCGGTGTTGCGGCGGGCGAGGCCGGGGGATGTGTTCGTGACCCGGCATGACGACGCGCTGAGCAATCTGTTTTTGCCGGGCTACTGGCCGCACGCGGCGCTGTATCTCGGCACGGCGGAGGAGGCGGCGGAGTTGGGGGTCGGGCTGCCGGCGGGCGGCAGGTGGTTTTTGGAGGCGAAAAAAGACGGGGTGTTGGTGCGTCCGGCGGAGGAGACGATGCAGGTGGATGCGCTGGTGGTCGCGAGGTCGCCGCTCAAGGGGGAGGAGCTCGGCACGGCGCTGCGGAGGGCGCTCGCCAACGAGGGCAAGCCGTATGATTTCCTGTTTGATTTCCGCACGGCGGACCGGCTGGTGTGCACCGAGGTGGTGTATCGGGGGTTTCACGGCGTGGGGCCGGTGCGGTTTGCGCTGCGGGAGGTTGGCGGGCGACTTTGTCTGCCGGCCGAGGAGTTTTTGAATCAGGCGATGGACTGCGGATTCAGGGTGGTGGTGGCGGCGGGTTTGCAGGCCGACCGGGTGATGACGGGGATGCGTGCGGAATTGGCTTTTCATCACAGCAGACAGCCTGTTTGATGTTTTGCCCTGGATGTCAGGTATCAATCGATGCGGAAAAGATGAGAATAATTGATGAAAATACTTGCGGAGTTGGCGAGGGGTTTTTAAACACCCGCGCCCGCAAAGAGCGGGGCCTCCCCGGCATGTTTCGTCGATCACTCATTCTCACTCTCATTGCCTGGCTTTCATGCCTTGTTCCCGCCCTTGCGTCCGGTGATGGAGGACATCACGCACCGCCACTGTATGCGGAGCCCGTTGCGGACTGGCTGCCACTGACTAATTCGATGCTGATGTCATGGGTGGCAGTGGGGTTGATTGTGTTTTTCTGCCGGATGGCAACCGGGAAGATGAGTTTGATTCCGCAGGGCTTGCAGAACTTCTCCGAGTGGATTGTGGAGTCGCTTTATGATTTCCTGGGCGGGCTGTTGGGGGATCACCTGAACAAGCGGGTGTTTTGGTTTCTCGGTTCGGTGTTTTTCTTCATTCTGGTTAACAACTATCTCGGATTGATTCCCTTCATCGGCAACCTCGGGTGGCCGGTCGAGGATCCCGAGGGGCATCAGGTGGGCTGGCTGCCGTTGCTGCGCGGTGGAAACGCCGATGTCAACATGACTGCGGCGATGGCCTTCACGTTTGCGGTCCTCTGGTTCTACTGGGCGATCACCGAAAATGGCGTGAAGGGATTCCTGGCGCACATCTTCGCGCCGAAAGGGAATTTTGGCGGTCTGATGCGGATGTTGATGATTCCGATTTTCCTGTTTGTCGGCGTGTTGGAGATCGTCTCGATTTGCATTCGTCCGGTGGCGCTCACCTTCCGTTTGTTTGGTAACATCTACGGTGGTGAAACGACCATCGAGACGCTGGCGATGCTGGGCAAGGAAGCGGTGGCAAGCAAGGTGGCCGGCTGGCCCGGTTGGCTGCAGCCGCTGGCCGAGACGCTCGGCTCCGCGGGTGCGTCGCTGCCGATCTATTTCCTGGAACTTCTCGTCGGATTCATTCAGTCGCTGGTGTTCACGCTTCTCTGCGCGATCTTCATCAAGCTGATCTGCGACCACGGCGACGAAGAACATTCCCACTAACCCTCTCCGCCAGCTGACCATGGACCAAACCGTGGGGCTGGTAGAAAACAACACAAACAACCACATACAGTAACATGGCCACCAAATACGCAGTCGCCGCCCTCGCCGCCATCGGAGCCGGTATCGGCATCGGTTTCCTCGGAGCCAAAGCCGCCGAAGCCACCGGTCGCAACCCCGGTGCAGCTACCCCGATCCTCGTGATCTCGATCATTCTTGCCGCTCTCATCGAGGGTGTCTTCATTCTCTCGGCATTCGTCGTTTCATGATCTCCGAGCCGCGCGCGTCGAGTCGGCGCGCGCGGCACTTTTTCTTTTTCCATTGTTCAATCAGTCCTAGCCTCCTGCCATGAGTTTCATGTTCCTCGCGTCTGCTCCCGAAAGTGGCAATATTGTTGAAACCATTACCGGAACCTTTGGTGTCAAAGGTGTTCTTTTCGCTGCGGCACTGATCAATTTCTTCGTGGTGATCTGGGTTCTGAAGAAGTTCGCGTTCGGACCGGTGCAGGAGATGCTCGAACAGCGCCGGCTGCGGATTGCCGAAGGCGAGGAAAAACTCAAACGCATTGAAAAGCAGTTGGCCGAATCCGAGGAGACGACCGCCGCTGCGATCGCCAAGGCCAACGATGAGGCGTTGCGCCTGATCAACGAAGCGAGGGAGGGCGCGACCGCCTTCACCGAGCAGAAGAGCCAGGAGGCAATCAACCAGGCCCAGCAGATCCTCGTCAAGGCGGAGGCCGCGGCGAAAGCCGACCGCGAGCGCCTGAGCGCCGAGCTGAAAGGCGAATTCGGCCGCCTGGTCGCCGCCACCACCGCACAGGTGACCGGCAAGGTGCTGACCAGCGATGACCAGAAGCGCATCAACGAAGAAGCGCTCGCGAAGGTCGAAGGCTGAGACATTCCATCCCGATTTCCACCGCCATGAAGATTTCCAAATCCGCCGCCGCCACCGCCCGCCGACTTTTCGGGCTCTGTCAGACCGCGGGCCGATTGGATGAGGCGAACCTGCGCATGGTGTTCACCCGCATCGCCGAGGAAAAACCGCGCGACTACCGCGCGATCCTGTCCGCGCTGCACAATCTCACGCGGTTGGAAATCAACCGCCGCAAGGTGACGGTCGAAAGCGCCGTCGAACTCGACGAGCCCACCCGCGGGCGGATCGCCGCCGGCCTGGCCAAGCAATACGGGCCGGACCTCGACTTTCACTATCTCACGACTCCCGATCTGATCGGTGGTCTCCGGATTCGCGTCGGCGACGACGTGCTCGACGGGTCCGTCAAGGGCCGGCTCGACCGCCTGGCGACCGCATTCTGATCCATTTCCAACTTCCCTACTGACAACCCGACTACCCGCACTTCTCCCATGAGCAGCATCCTCCAGGAACTTGAACAACAGATCGCCGGCGTGACATCGGCTGTGGAAAAATCCAACGTCGGCACGGTCCGCCAGGTCGGTGACGGCGTGGCCAAGGTGGAAGGCCTATCCGAAGTCCAGCTCAACGAAATGATCGACTTCGGCAACGGAGTGATGGGCCTCGCGCTCAACCTTGAGGAAAGCGAAGTCGGTGTGGTGCTTCTCGGTGACTACTCCTCCGTGACCGAAGGGTCCGAATGCCGCACCACGGGACGCCTGCTCTCGGTGCCGGTCGGCGAAGCGATGCTCGGACGCGTGGTGAACACGCTGGGCGAGCCGATCGACGGCCAGGGCGAGATCGCCTCCGTGGACACCTATCCGATGGAGAAGATCGCACCGGGCATCATCAAGCGGAAGTCCGTCGGCGTGCCGGTGCAGACCGGTATTCTTTCGGTCGACGCGATGATTCCGATCGGCCGCGGCCAGCGCGAGCTGATCATTGGCGACCGATCGACCGGCAAGACCACCATTGCGGTGGACACCATCATTTCACAGGCCAAGCAGAACAAGGCCGCCGAGCAGGGTCTGCTGAAGGACCACAAGCCGCTCTACTGTATTTATGTGGCGATCGGCCAGAAGCTCTCGAACGTGACGCGGATCCACAAGATCCTCGATGACGCGGGTGCGATGGAATACACCACGATTGTTTCCGCTTCGGCGTCCGATGCGGCATCGATGCAATACCTCGCACCCTACTCGGGCTGTGCGATCGGTGAGTATCTGATGGACCAGGGCAAGGACGTGCTGATTGTTTATGATGATCTTTCCAAGCACGCCGCCGCCTACCGGCAGGTGTCGCTGATTCTGCGTCGTCCGTCCGGCCGCGAGGCGTATCCGGGTGACGTGTTCTACCTGCACTCCCGCCTGCTCGAGCGTTCCGCGCGGCTTGCGGACTCCGCGGGTGGTGGCTCGATCACCGCGCTGCCGGTGATTGAAACCCAGGCGGGCGATGTTTCCGCCTACATTCCGACCAACGTGATTTCCATCACCGACGGCCAGATTTTCCTGGAGACCGACCTGTTCTATCAAGGGATTCGGCCGGCGATTTCGGTGGGTCTCTCGGTTTCCCGGGTGGGCTCCGCGGCGCAGACCAAGTCGATCAAGTCGGTGGCCGGCACGATCAAGCTCGACCTCGCGCAATACCGCGAGCTGCAGGCGTTCGCGCAGTTCGGTTCCGACCTTGACGCGGCGACCAAGAAGAAACTCGACCGCGGTGCGCGGATCGTCGAACTCTTCAAGCAAGACCAATACAGCCCGCATTCGATGGAGCTTGAGGCGGTGCAGTTGTTCGCGATGCAGGAAGGCTACTTCGATGACATCGAGGTGAACGACGTGAAGAAGTTCCAGGCCGCGTTGATTGAATATTTCAACACCCGCAAGACCGAGATTCTCGACCGCATCCGCAACGAGCATCCGGACCTGAAGAAGGACGCCGGGATGGTCGACGCCCTCAAGCAGGCGATCGAGGACTTCAAGAAGTCCTACAAGTAAGCGCACCGGTTTCTAGATAAGGAGCATTCCCAATGGCTAATCTTCGCGACATCCGCCGGCGCATCAAGTCGGTCAAAAACACCTCGCAGATCACGCGGGCGATGGAGCTCGTCGCCGCGGCGAAGATGAAGAAGGCCCAGCAGCAGGCGCTCGCCGGGCGCGACTACGCCCAGCAGCTCACGCAGGTGCTCTACGACATCCGCCGCGAGTTCAGCGAGGAGAGCCACCCGATGCTGGAAAAGCGCGAGGGAAACCGCGAGCTGGTGCTGATCATTTCCACCGACAAGGGGCTGTGCGGACCGCTGAACACCAACCTCGCGCGCCAGCTCAAGACCGAGATCCCGACCGACGCGGACGTGGTCACCGTCGGCCGCAAGATGCGGATGGTGTGTGAGAAGGCCGGGATGAACCTGATCGCGGACTTCACGGTGAAGGATCCGGTTCCGTTCGCCGAGACGCGTGCGGTGTCCCGATTCCTCAGCCAGAAGTTCCTCAACAAGGAATACGACAAGATTTCCATCGCGTTCACCGGTTTTGTGAACACTCTCAAGCAGGAAGCCAAGGTGGTGACGCTGCTGCCGATCCAGGCCCATCAGAATGGCGAGGATCAGGCATTTGAAACCATCGGCAACGGCTTCAAGATCGAGGATCACCGCAACGATCCCGCCCACGATTACCGGTTCGAACCGGGCCCGGCGGAAGTGCTCAACTCGATCCTGCCGCTCTACATCAACTACGAGGTCTATCAGGCGCACGTGGAAAGCCGCGCGTCCGAGCATTCCGCACGGATGGTGGCGATGAAGGCCGCGACCGACAACGCGAAGAAATTCCTCGACGAACTCACTCTCGAATACAACAAGCTGCGCCAAGGTGCGATCACCGCCGAGCTGCTTGAGATCACCACCGCCATGAAGGCGATGGAATAACCGCCCGCAATTTTTCCAACCACCTTACCAAGAATTTTTCAACCCTACCCATGAGCAACCAAGGAACCATCGTCCAGGTCATCGGCGCGGTTATCGACGCCGACTTCTCCAAAGCCGACAAGCTGCCAGAGATTTACAACGCACTGGAAGTCAGCTACGAGCTGTATGGCAAGCAGACGACCCTGATCCTCGAAGTGCAGCAGCACCTTGGCGACGGCTGGGTTCGTGCCGTGGCCATGTCATCCTCGGACGGTCTCAAGCGCGGGATGTCGCTTGTCGATACCGGTTTGCCGATTTCGGTTCCGGTTGGCGATCAGGTGTTGGGGCGTATTTTCAACGTGACCGGCGATCTGGTGGACGAGAACAAGCCGCTGGTTGATCCTGACCTGCGCGCACCGATTCACCGCAGGGCACCGAAGCTGACCGAGCAGTCCGCGGAGGCCGAGATCCTGCCGACCGGCATCAAGGTGATCGACCTGATCTGCCCGCTTCTCAAGGGCGGCAAGGGCGGCATGTTCGGTGGTGCCGGCGTGGGCAAGACCGTGGTCATCATGGAGCTCATCAACAACATTGCGAAAGCGCACGGCGGTTACTCCGTGTTCGCGGGTGTGGGTGAGCGGACCCGTGAGGGCAACGACCTCTACTGGGAAATGATCGAGTCCGGCGTCATCGCCACCGAGAAGGATGAGAACGGTCATCCCAAGCTCGACGAGCGCGGCAATCCGGTGCTGGCCGAGGGGTCCAAGGTGGCGCTTTGTTACGGCCAGATGAACGAGCCTCCCGGAGCGCGTCTGCGCGTGGCGCTTTCCGCGCTGACGATGGCCGAGCACTTCCGCGACGTGAACAACCAGGACGTGTTGTTGTTTGTTGATAACATTTTCCGTTTCTCCCAGGCCGGTTCCGAGGTTTCCGCGCTGCTCGGCCGCACGCCGTCGGCGGTGGGTTACCAGCCGACGCTGGCGGAGGAAATGGCGGGACTGCAGGAGCGGATCACTTCGACCAACAAGGGATCGATCACCTCGATTCAGGCGGTTTACGTCCCTGCGGACGACCTTACCGACCCGGCCCCCGCAAACACCTTCGCCCACCTTGACGCGACCGTGGTTCTCGAGCGTTCGCTCGCGGAACAAGGGTTGTTCCCGGCGGTTGATCCGCTCGCCTCGACCTCCAAGGCGCTTGCGCCGGACATCGTCGGCGAGGAGCACTACCGGGTTGCCCGCGGCGTGCAGAAAGTGCTTCAGCGCTACAAGGACCTGCAGGACATCATTGCGATTCTGGGCATGGACGAACTGTCCGACGAAGACAAGATGACGGTGTTCCGGGCGCGCAAGATCCAGCGTTTCCTGACCCAACCGCTGCACGTGGCGGAGGTGTTCTCGAACCTTCCGGGCGTTCTGGTTCCGATCGAAGAGACCGTCAAGGGCTTCGCCGAGATTCTCGACGGCCAGCACGACAAGGTGCCGGAGGCAAACTTCTACATGATGGGCACGATGGACACCGTCGAGAAGGAGTAAGGACCGTTCAGCGATTCAGTTTTCAATCATCCAGCGATATTCGTCATGCCAATGCTCCTCAACATCGTCACACCGGAGAAAACCGTCTTTTCCGACGAGGTGGACAACGTCCTGTTGCCCGGTGAGGAAGGGGAGATTGGCGTGCTGCCGATGCACGCCGGACTCGTGACCGCACTGAAACCCGGCGAACTGCGTTACCATCACAACGGCCGGATCGTGACGCTGGCAGTCGGTTCGGGATACGCCGAAGTGACGCAGGAAAAGGTCGTGGTTCTCACCGACATGGCCCTCGATGAGGGCGAGATCGATGAAGCCTCGATGGAAAAGGCAATCCAGCGGGCGAAAGAGAAGTTGACCACGATGGACCATGACATGAATGCCGAGGAAGTGGCATTCCTGCAGGGGATCGTGACCAAGTCGACTGCGGCGATCAACTTCAAGCGGAAATACCGCTGAACCGCCGGGGCCGGCTGACCGGGCGTTGTGTTCCCCGGGGGGGCTGCGTCCTTGATTTGGATGTCTGCCGGACGGCGGATTGACCGGTTGTTGTTCGATTGATCGGTGGTTATTCGTCGTCACCGGTGGCTTCAGCCGGCTGATCCTCGGGTTGTTTCGGCTTGGATTTTTTCTTCCGGGCGGGGATTTTATACTGCCATGACTTGTCGGTGGCGGGCAGTGCCTGTTTGAAGGTTTGGCCGTAGATATCCCAGATGGTGAGGAATAGCCCGCAGATGACGGGGCCGACGATGATGCCGACGACGCCGAAGAGGAAGATGCCGCCGAGGGTGCCGATCAGGACGAGCAGGTCGGGCATTTCGGTGTCCTTGCCGACGAGGATCGGGCGGAGGATGTTGTCTGCGGTGCCGACGATGGCCGCGCAGTAGATGGCGAGCACGATGCCGGAGGTGACATGGCCGGTGGCGAGCAGGAAGATGACGCCCGGCACCCAGACGATGGCGGTTCCGAGTGCGGGAATGATGGACAGCACGGCCATGACGGTTCCCCAGAAGGCGGCGCCCTGGAGGCCGGCGAAATAGAATCCGAGTCCGCCGAGGGTTCCCTGGACGAGTCCGATGACGAGGGTTCCCTTGATGGTTGCGCGGGTGATCGAGGTGAAGCGGTCGAGCATGTGGCCTTCCTCGACCGGCCCCAGCGGGGTGAGATAGAGGATGCGGTCGACGATCTTCCTGCCGTCGATCAGGAAGAAATACATCGCGTAGAGCATCACGAAGAGGGAGAGGAAGAATCCTGCCGCGCCGGCGGTGAGTTTGGACACGTTGTTGACCACAAACTTGCCGAGGGCCTGGATGACGCCGCCGAATTTCTCGAGGATATCGCCTTGTTCCGGCAGCATCTCCCTGGCGAACGGGAGCTTGTCCGCGAGCTGTTGGCCGAAATCCAGCCGGTTCGGGTTGGCCGGATCGATCTGTTGTTTGACCCACGGGATGGCTTCGTTGCTGATCTCGATGGCCTGGGTGGCGATGAGGGTGACGAATCCGCTGAGCGGGCCGATGACGACGAGCAGCAGCAGGATGATGGTGGCGACGGATGCGAGTTTCTTGCGGCCACGGAACCACACGGCGAGTCGCCGGTAGAGCGGGGTCATGATGCCGCTGAAGACGGCCGCGAGAAACAGCGGCTTGATGAACGGGGTGATCATGGCGAGGAACACCGCCGAGATGGCGATCACAAGCCAGACCACGAATGTCCGGCGGAACCGGTCGGTATCAAGTTCACTCATCGTGCGGATGATATCGGTGCCGGATTCGCCGGACAAGCGAAAGGGTGGGGGCCGGAAATGGTTAGTTCGCGGGAGTCGCCTCGAGTTCGAGGGTGATGACGACTTCGTCGCGGATCAGGTCGTCCTGTTTGCCGGGGTGCACGATGCCGAAGTTCTTGCGGTTGATGTCGAAGGTGCTGGTGATGGCGACGGAGTCGCCCGTGACGGATGCGGTGGCGGGAAAGGTGATGTTCTTGGTTTCGCCGCGGAGCGTGAGGTTGCCCGAGACCTGATAGGCGGTGTCCGATGTTTTCTCCAGCGAGGTGAGTTCGAAGACGGTGGTCGGGTGCTCCGTGACGTCGAAGAAGTCGTCATTCTTGAGGTGGGTGGTGAGCTTGTCGTTGTCCGACCAGGTCGAGTCCATGTCGATTTCGACGCGGCCGCTGCTTTTGGCGGGGTCCTCCGGGTTGAGGGTGAAGGTGCCGGTGAACTTGCTGAAGCCGCCGCTGTGGCTGCCGGTGACTTTGGATCCGGTGAAGCCGATTTTGGAGTTTTCGGTGAGCGTGTAGCGGGTGCCGGCGGTGCTGGTGGTGACGGTTTCGGCCTTGCCGACTTCGGCGCTGGTGGTCTTGTCCGCCGGGTTTTCGCAGGAGCTGAGGGCGATGGCGAGGGCGACGGTTGGAAGGATGGTTGCTTTCATCAGCGGACCTTAAGCGCGAAATGAAATCAGTCAAACCGGCGGCGTGATGCCATTCCTGGGGCGCGGTCTAGCGGGTTTGCAGCGGCAGATCGGCGCATTCGGTGCAGTGAGTGACGCCGCTTTGATAGATGCCGTGGCACCTCGGGCAGTAGGACATCGGGCCGGGGTGGTCGGGGTCGTGCGGCGGCCGGTCTAAATCGGCGAAGGACGATTGCGCGCGCTCGAGGTGGCCGGTGATGACCGGCCCGACGGCAGCGGCGAGCAGGTCGTCTGCGGGGTAGCCGGGGCGCGGGTGGAGGAGCATGCGGGCGTAGCGGTGCAGGGCGCGGTTCCCGAGGTCGCCCGAATGAATGAGAAGTGCGGTGAAATGGGTGGTCGCCATGGCGTGGACGGCGGCGGACTCGTGGGCCCGCATGGCATGAAACGGGACGAGCAGTGAAAGGAGCGCGTCCATGTTGAGCTCGGCCGAGGCGTCCCGATAGACGCGCCGGGCCAACCAGTGGAGGTGGGCGGCGGTCCAGACCATCAGCAGCCAGATCCAGAGGGCGACGAGAGCGAGCTGCATGCCGCTGCCGAAAACATAGCTGGCGGGGAGCCCGGCGAAGAAGCCGAGGGTGATGAGCAGGCTGTTGATTTTGAGTGATTTGGATACGAGTTTCCATCGTTTCCATTCACGGCCGGCGCGCGATGGCGAGAGCGACAGGCGGTTCGCCAGGTCCGCCGCCTGAGCGAGGGTGAGGCCGCGTTTCCTGGCCCGCCTGAGGAGTTCGAGGCTGCGTCCGGATGACAGCCTGACGCGGTGTTGCGCGAGTTGCAGGTGGTGTGAGTCGTGTGAGAGGTCGGGCCAGTCCGCGGACGGGGTTTTCTGATAGTCACCGGAGTTCTTGCGGATCGCGAGGTTGCCGTGGCGGTCCGCGATGAGCGGCGGGCTCTGGCAGGGGGCGAGGCCGGAGTCCGGCATGACGGGGAGCAGCGGCACCACGCCGGTGGCGCGGGTGGTGAAGTAGCGTCCGGGGTCGAGCGCGCGCCAGGTATTGCCGGGCCACGAGTGTCTGAGCGCGGTCGTTCCCAGTGGAAGCCACAGCAGGGATTCCCAGAGGTAGAGGGCGGTGGCGACGAGGAGGAATTCGGCGAAGGCCGTCATGGCGGCGGAGCCTTAAACCGATTCGCGGGTTTTTCCAGTGACGATGCGTTTGATGAAGGCGCCGACGGCGACGAGGCCGATGGCGATGGGTTTCCACAATTTCGCGAGCAGTCCGGATTTGGCGGCGACGAGCAGGCCGCCCCCGAGGATGAGGCCGGTGAGGCCGTATTCGGCGATTTTGTCGCCTTTTCTGTAGGCGGCGTAGGATTCTTCCTGGGTGAAGGAGTAGCCGGTGAGGAGGTTCTGGTATTCGGGGATGATCGTGGAGATCTGCGATTCATCGCAGACGAGGGTGACGTCCATCACGCCCTTGCGGCCGAGGAGTTTGGTTTTGTAGTTGAGGATTGGCGAGCCTTCGGAGTCCATCAGGCGGATGGCCCATTCGAGGTTGTTGGTGGTCGGGTTGTAGAAGGGAGGGGTGTGCCAGCCGACGACCTGGAGGGTGGTCATGCCGCGTGCGGAGAGTTCCTTGTTGGCGGCCTGCTGGCCTGCGCGGAGTTGTTTGAGGATGGCATCGGCATCGAGCTTGTCCTTTTCATCATCGCTGACGTAGCCGCAGTCATCGAATTCGAAGACGGCGAACCAGCTCATGTCGTCGGGTGAGAGGTATCCGAGTTCGGCGCCGGAGGTGAGGTTGCCGTAGGCCTCCATGAGTTTGACGGTTCCGTCGTTGCCGGTGAACTGGTAGCCGGCGGGGACCTGGAGGGTGGCGCGCTGGCCGAGGCGGCCGGTTCCGTCGGTTGTCCAGTCGAGGCTTTTGACGAGGGTGACGAAGGGGTTTTCCTCCAGTTCCGCGGTGGTTTCCACGGCGCTGGAATCCGCGGGTGCGGTGGGCAGGGCCGGAATGTCTTCGGCTGTGGCGAGGGCGAGGAAAAGGGAGGTGCAGGCGAGGAGGGGGGCGGAGTGGACTTTCATGGACGGGAGGTGGTGGTGGTGAGTGGGCGGTCGTGAGCCGTCGATGCTATATGGGTTTATGAAGACATATCCAATCTCCAAAATTGCGGATTTTATCATCGCCGGCGGTGTGGGGTGGTGTGGGATGCAACAACGGCGTGGAATGCAACAAAAGACCCCGTCGCGGGCGGGCCGCGGCGGGGTCGATGGATGATGGGTTTTGCCGGGTCTCTCAGAGGTATTCGTTGAAGATGCCTTCGAGCATTTCCTGGCGGCCGGATGCGATGACCGGTTCGGGGTTTGCGAGTGCGTATGCCTCGAGGTCGGCGAGGGTGGCCTTGCCGGCTTCCACGTCGGCACCGATGCCGCTGTCCCAGGTGGCGTAGCGGGCCTTGATGAACTCGTCGATGCGGCCGTCCGCGCGGATGGCAGCGGCGGTTTTGAGTCCGCGGGCGAAGGCGTCCATGCCGACGACGTGGGCGTGGACGAGATCGACGGGTTCCCATGACTCGCGCCGGCGCTTGGCGTCGAAGTTGAGGCCGCCCGTCACGAAGCCGCCCGTCTTGAGCACCGTCAGCATGACTTCGGTCGTCAGGTAAAGGTCGGTCGGGAACTGGTCGGTATCCCAGCCCACCAGCAGGTCGCCCCGGTTGGCGTCGATCGAACCCAACGCACCGGCATTGGCGGCCACTTGCAGCTCGTGCTGCATCGTGTGACCGGCGAGGGTGGCGTGGTTGGTCTCGATGTTGAGCTTGAAGTGCTCCATCAGGTCGAACTCGCGCAGGAAATTGAGGCAGGCCTCGGCGTCGGAGTCGTATTGGTGGGTGGTCGGCTCCTGCGGCTTGGGCTCGATGTAAAACGGGCCCGCAAAACCGATCTGCTTCTTGTAGTCCACACAGAGGTGGAAGAAGCGGGCGAGGTGCTCGCGCTCGCGCTTCATGTCGGTGTTCCACAGGGTGGAATAGCCTTCGCGGCCACCCCAGAAGGTATAGCCGAGGCCGCCCAGGCGGTGCGTCACTTCGAGCGCCTTCTTCACCTGGCCAGCGGCGTAGGCATAGACATCGGCACTGCAGGAGGTCGCGCCGCCGTGCATGTAGCGGGTGTGGGTAAAGAGGCTGGCCGTGCCCCAGAGCAGCTTCTTGCCGGTGCGCTGTTGGGCTTCTTCCAGCGTTTGCACGACGGCGTCGAGGTTGCGGTTGCTCTCGGCGAGGTCCTTGCCCTCGGGGGCCACGTCGCGGTCGTGGAAGCAATAGTAGTCGATCCCCGTCTTTTCGAGGAACTCGAAGAACACGCCCACGCGCTTTTGCGCATTGGCCACCGAGTTACTCTTGTCGTCCCATGGCGTCTGTGCGGTGCCGGCACCGAAGGGGTCGCTCAGCTCATTGCGCATCACGTGCCAGTAGGCGGCACCGAAACGGAGGTGATCGGCCATCGTCTTGCCCAGCACGACCTCGTCGCGGTTATAATGCTTGAAGGCAAGCGGATTGCGGCTCTTCGGGCCCTCGAATTCAATCTTGGGAACGTCGGGAAAGGCTTCGCTCATGGTAGGGTGGGGTTGAAAAGGGCTGCAGCAACGCGGGGTAAGCTTGGGTAATGCTGCGATGGTGGCATAATACCAAAAATCCGGCCCAAAAGGAACCGCATCTTGCGGAAAGGATTTGCCGTTTTGCGCAAACAAGGGGAAGCTCTGCCTTTACATGAGCCATTCCCGACGCGTTGCCTTGGTGATTAGCGCCGTTTATGTGCGGCGTCTGGCCCAGGGCCTTCCCCCTCTGGTCGACCCCGGCCGCGACTTCTGGATCGTCGATGCCGAGCGCCCGGCGCACGAGCTCTGGCCCCTGCTCGATGCCCTTGATCCGAGCGGCTTCATCACCGAAATGCTGCCCGGCGTGACGGATCGCCTGCTGGAGCGGGGCCTGCCGACGGTGGTCAGCGCCTGGGACGGTCCCTTACCCGGCGCGGCCTGTGTGGATGTTGACGACGAGGCGGTGGGCGCGATGGCGGCCGAGCACCTGATGGCCCTCGGCTTACCGCATTTTGCGTTTTTCGGCAACACGAGCGCCTATTCGCCCCAGCGCGAAAAGGGCTTCCAGCAGGCCCTCGCCGCCCGTCAGGCTGAGCCCGCCGCCGTGCTGATCGAGCCCACGCCCTCCGACCGCCGCTACATCGAGCACTGGACTCCCTCCAATCGGGAAATGATCGACTGGCTGCAAGCACTGCCCAAGCCGGTCGGCGTCTTTGCGGTGCACGACCCGCAAGGGCGCAGCCTGGCCGAGGCCTGTCGCGACGCGGGCCTGCAGATCCCTGAAGAAGTTGCGATTGTGGGCGCCAACGACGACGCGCTCGTCTGCGAGCTGACGCACCCGCCCCTGAGCAGCGTCGCGATCCCGTGGCAGCGCATGGGCTTCGAGGCCGCCCGCCTCGTCGAGGCGATGATCCGGGGGGAGCCCGCGCCCACGGCCCCGGTGCTTTTGCCGCCAATCAGCCTGGTCGAGCGGCGCTCGTCGGACCGCCTGGCGGTGGAGCACCCGCAGCTCCGCCGCGCCCTGCAGCTCTTGCGCGACCGCCGCCTGCCGGATCTATCGGTCAAGGAACTCGCTGCCGCCGTGCCCATGAGCCGCCGCACGCTGGAGCACCTCTTCCGCCGCTACCTCGGCCGCTCCCCCAAGGAAGAGATCGACCGCCTCCGCCTCGACCGTGCCCGCGAACTGCTCACCCACACCAGTCTTCCTTTGAGTGAAATCGCCGAACGCAGCGGCTACTCCAGCCTCAGTCGCTTTTCCCACGCCTTCCGTCGCGCCCTCGACACAACCCCCCGCGACTTCCGCCGCGAAAGCCTCCTGGCCGGGCGCTAGGGTGGGGGGAAAGCAGAATATCTAGCCGCAGATGAAACGCGGATCTTCGCGGATGAAGAAGAATTGGTTGCGTGATGGGAATCTATCGATTGGCACCTGCCAAGAATTCTAGGAAAGGCCCGCTCTCCATCATTATTGAATGAAGGTATACAATAAACTCTTGGCGTCTCTGCGGCTTGGCGTGAGGCCCATTCCCTTCTTCTTTATCCGCGAAAATCTGCGTTTCATCTGCGGCTAAAATCCCGCTCCCAACACCCACCTCCTCCCGTTCCGCCCCTTCTCTCGACCGCCGAGCAGCTTTGCGGTTGCCCTGAGGCCAGAACGCGCACAACCTGCCCGTTTTCTCTTAGATCATGGCGAAAGACTGGTTGGCAGGCGTAGACGACGCATACGATGTAGTGGTGATTGGCAGCGGCCTCGGTGGCCTCACAAGCGCCAATCTGCTGGCAAAGCAGGGCCACAAGGTGCTGCTGCTGGAGCATCATTACCAGTTTGGCGGGCTCGCCACCTGGTTCAAGCGGCCCGGCGGCCACATCTTCGACATCTCGCTGCACGGCTTCCCCGTGGGCATGATCAAGAGCTGCCGCAAATACTGGACGAAGGAGATCGCCGACAGCATCCACCAGCTCAAGGACGTGCGCTTCATCAACCCGCAAATGGACGTGCGCACCACTTTCGACCGCGACGACTTTACGCGCATCCTGGTCGAGGACTTCGGGCTGGAGCGCGAGCAGGTGGAGGCGTTCTTCACGCACCTGCGCGGCATGAACTTCTACGACGACGACCAGCGCACCACGGGCGAGATGTTCGAAGAGTTCTTCCCCGGTCGCAACGACGTGCACCGCCTGTTGATGGAGCCGATCAGCTACGCCAACGGCTCGACGCTCGAAGACCCCGCCATCACCTACGGCATCGTCTTCAGCAACTTCATGAGCAAGGGCGTCTACATCTACCAAGGCGGCACCGATCAGCTCATTGGCCGCATGACCGCCGAGTTGAAGCGCAACGGCGTGGAGCTGCGCAAGAGTGCCCTCGTGAAGCAGGTGCTGACCGAGCAGGGCAAAGACGGCAAGCACCGCGTGGTCGGCATCGTGGCGCAGAGCCAGAACACTGGCGGCGAGCAGGCCGAGCACACCATTCGTTGCCGCGCCATCGTCTCCAACGCCAACATCAAGAACACGATTTTCCGCCTCGTCGGCGCGGAGAAGTTCCCGGCCGCCTATGCCGCCGAAGCCCAGGCCGTACGCGTTAACAACAGCTCGTGTCAGGTCTACATGGGCATCCGCAAAGGCGAGAGCATCCCCTTCATCGGCGACCTCGTCTTCACCTCCGGCGCCGAGACTTTTTCGACGCCCGAGCTGACGGGGATGCGCAGTAGCAGCCGGACTTTCTCGGTCTACTACCCGGAGACGCGCCCGCAGAGCAAGGACGAGCGCTTTGCCGTGGTCGCTTCGATCAACGCGCAGTGGAAGGACTGGGAAAGCCTCAGCGACGAGGAATACGCCCGCGAAAAGCAGTGGCTGATCGACAGCTCACTCGACGCGCTGGAGAAGTTCATCCCCGACATCCGCCAAAAGGTCGAGCACCTGGAGGCAGCCACGCCCCGGACGGTCAACCGCTACGTGCGCCACATCGGCGGCACCAGCTTTGGCACCAAGTTCGAGGGCCTGAAGGTGTCGCAAGAGCTGCCCGACCAGTTGCACGGTCTCTACCACGCCGGTTCGGTCGGCATCATTATGAGCGGCTGGCTCGGCACAATCAATTACGGCGTCATCGTCTCCAACAAGGTCGACAGCTTCCTGCGTAGCCCGCAGGCCGTGGAAGCGTAAAAAGCCCGGCCTAAACGCTGGCCGGGCAGGTAGGTGAGGGAGGAGGCCTCGAGCGGGGCACCTGTCTTGCGCCCCTCCTTTCTTGTATCGGCAAGCGGAGGGGTTGTTTAACCAGAAGCGTGTTCTGGTTTTCGGCTGCGAAATGTAAAAAGCGCGGTAAGCCGGTGCGATGGCCGCATTTTCGCATTCCCCCGCAGGCCCGAATTGTCTTATGTTACTCGCTTCATGAGCCTCGAAGCCATTTACCAGACGATTCCCCACCGCCCGCCGTTCCTTTTTGTGGACGAGATCGTGGAGGTGACTGATGAAGGGGCAACGGCCCGCCGCACGATCCGCGCCGACGAGCCGCAGTTCGAGGGGCATTACCCGAATAACCCCATCATGCCGGGCGTCCTGCTCTGCGAGTCGATCTTCCAGACGGCGGCCATCTACCTCGCGCAAAAGAAGATCTCCGCCGAGGTGGAGTCGACTTCCCTGACGCCTGTGCTCGTGCGCATCCAGGACGCGCGCTTCAAGCGCATGGTGAAGCCGGGCGACGAGATCACGATCGAAGTCACCTACCTCAGCCAGGTGCAACAGTTTCACCAGATGCGTGGCCGCGTGCTGAAAGACGGCAAGCCCGCGATGATGCTCGAGTGCACGTTGGCCCTGATCGACGAAAGCGCCGCCAAGAAAGCGTAAATGAGTTTCCTGCAAGTCAGCGGTAAGCGTTTTCTCGTCTTCGGCCTCGGCAACCGCAAGAGCGTGGCCTGGGTCATCGGGCAGACGCTGGAGCGCGAAGGGGCGATGGTCGTTTATGGCGTGCGCAATGCGGCCCGTCGCGACGAGCTGGCCAAGCTGCTGGGCGACCGGCCTACGGTGCTCTGCGACGTGGAGCAGGAGGCCGACCTGGCCGCACTACCCGCGCAGGTGGCCGAGCTGGGGCCGTTCGACGGCTTCGTCCACTCCATCGCGTTTGCGAACTACTCCGAGGGCTTCGTGCCCTTTCACGAAACCAACCGGCAGGACTTCCTGCAGGCGACGCAGATCAGTGCCTTTTCGCTCGTTGAGCTGGCCCGCGCGCTCAAGCCGCACCTGCAGCCGCAGGCCTCGGTGGTGGCGATCGGGATCTCGTCTTACGTCACCGCACGCACCTACGGCTACATGTCGCCGATCAAGAGCGCGCTGGAGGGCTGCGTGCGCTTCCTCGCCAAGAGCTTCAGTGAAGACAGCGAGGTGCGCTTCAACTCTGTCAATGCGGGCCCGCTCAAGACCAAGAGCAGCGCAGGCATTCCCAACTACCTCAACAATTACCTCTTTGCCGAAAAGCTGACCATGCGCAAGCGCGCGCTGACCACGCAAGAGGTGGCCGACACCGCCGTTTATCTGCTCAGCCCGCGCAGCAGCGGCATCAACGCCCAAGGCATCACCGTCAACGCGGGGATGGACTGGAATTACTTCGACGAAGAAGTGGTGCGCCTTGCGATGCGCCCCGAGTAAATTTACATGCGCTTTCAGCACGTCCGCATCGAGGCCACCGGCTACATCGTGCCGCCGCAGCCCGTGTCTTCGGCCGAGATCGAGGCCCGTCTTGCTCCCGTCTACCAGCGCCTGAAGCTGCCTGAAGGCCGCCTGGAGCTGATGACCGGCATTGAGACCCGCCACTTTTGGCCGCACCCGATCCGCCCGAGCGAAGCCAGCGCCCAGGCCGGCGCGCTCGCGCTCGAACGCTCCCGCTTTGGCAAGGACGAGATCGACTTGCTGGTGCACTGCGGCGTCTGCCGCGACCGGCTGGAGCCAGCGACCGCAGCCTACGTGCACGGGCTACTGGGCCTTGGCAGCCGCACGCAGATTTTCGACCTTTCAAACGCCTGCCTCGGCTTCGTGAATGCCATGACGATGGCCGCCGCGATGATTGAATCGGGCGCGATCCGCCGCGCGCTGCTCGTTTCGGGCGAAAATGGTCGCCCGTTGCTTGAGCGCACTATCCAGACCTTGCTGGAGCGCCCCTTGAGCCGCCGCGAGATCAAGCCCTACTTCGCCAACCTCACGATCGGCGCAGGCGCGGTCGCCATGGTGCTTTGCCATGCCGACGAAGCGCCCGCCAACGCTCCGGCCCTGCTCGGCGGGGTAGTGGAGACCGACAGCAGTGCGAACGAGCTGTGCCAGGGAGACACCGCCGGCGATGCGCTGGAGATGTTGACCGAGGCCGAGCAGCTGCTCGAAGCAGGCCTCAAGGTGGCGGGCCGTACCTGGGAGCGTTTTCAGGAGGCCTTTGGCTGGGGCCATGCGGAGGTGGACCACGTGATCTGCCACCAGGTGGGTCGCACGCACCAGCGCCGCCTGCTCGAAAGTCTGGGCTTGCCCTTGGAGAAAGATTTCCCAACGTATCCGTATATGGGCAATGTCGGCTCGGTCTCACTGCCGTTCTCGCTTGCGAAGGCGATGGAAGCCGGGGTGTTGACAAGCGGCGACCGGGTGGCCTTGCTCGGTATCGGCAGTGGCCTGAGCAGCGCGATGCTGGGCCTTACGCTTCCTTAGAACATGCTACCGCCTGAAGATGTCACCCATTTGGAGCCGATCCGTGCCGACGCCCTGCCGGTCTCGATCCGAGCCCTTTATCCCTTCGACGGTAAGCTGTACCTGCTGACCAACGGGCATTGCCTGCATTATGTGGACGAGGGCTCCGGCCCGCCGATCCTGATGCTGCATGGCAACCCCACCTGGTCGTTTTACTACCGCAACCTCGTGCTGGGCCTGCGCGACCAGTTTCGCTGTATCGTGCCCGACCATTTGGGCTGCGGCTTCTCCGACAAGCCGCAGGACTTCAATTACCGGCTCGACGCGCACATCCAGCACGTGGAGGAGTTGGTCGACCACCTCCGCCTCGACCGCGTGCACCTTGTGGTGCACGACTGGGGCGGCGCCATCGGGATGGGCTTTGCCACGCGGCACCCGGACAGGGTGGGGCGTATCACGGTGCTCAACACCGCTGCCTTTCACCTTCCGTCGATCCCGCGCCGCATCGCGCTTTGTCGCCACCCCTTCTGGGGCGGTCCGCTGGTGCGCGGCTTGAATGGCTTCGCTTGGCCGGCGACGTTTATGACGACCGTCCAGCCGCTGGCCGAGCAGGTGAAGCGCGGTTACCTTTTCCCCTATCGCAACTGGCACGACCGCGTGGCGATCCACCGCTTTGTGCAAGACATCCCGCTGGAGGCCGACCACCCGTCGCGGCCAGACTTGCAGCGCATCGAGCAGGGGCTGGAATTTCTCAGCCGTAGCGACCTGCAGATTCTGTGGGGTGGGCAAGACTGGTGCTTCCACGATGGGTTTTACGACGAGTGGTGCCGCCGCTTCCCGCGCGCGCCGACGCAGTATTGGGCCGACGCCGGCCACTACGTGTTGGAAGACAAGGCCTCTGAAGTGCTCGAGCGCGTGCGCAGCTTTGTGGAAGCCGACGAGCGCCCGGGCGTGACGCCTTACCGGTAGATCAACTGTGGCAGCGGCCAGAAAAACACGCCGATGAAAAGCAAGGTCGCGAGTACTGCGGCCATAACGCACCCGGCCTGCCAGGTCGAAGCCACTTCCTGTGCCTGTGATGCTTCGCGCGAGAGCAGGTAAGGCTCGTGAGTCGCCTCCGGTTTTGGCTTGGGGGGCACTTGTTCGACTGCTGGCGTTACCCTCTGCGTAGCGGGTGCGGTGGGCGCATCTTCGGCGGCGGCAATGGTGGCATCGAGCCACTCAAGGTGCTCGCGCACCAGTTCGCGTTGTCGCTTCAGCTCTGCCAGTCTTAGCTCATCCACGCTAGCACGGTATCAAGCTAAGCCAATTCGGTCAAGTTCGGGCAACGTAAGTTAGTTAAGTTAGCCGACTTGCACCTCTAAACAAAAAAAACCGGCACCCTCGAAAGGGAGCCGGTTGGGAAAGTGAACGGGGCGTAAAAACGCTTAGGCTTCGACGAGCTCGGCGACCGGAGCTTCGATGACGGCGACCTTGCGGTGCTCGGCATCCCACTTCACGCGGCCATCGACCAGGGAGAAGAGGGTGTGGTCGCGGCCTTGGCCGACGTTCGCGCCGGGGTGGAACTTGGTGCCACGCTGACGGATGAGGATGGTGCCCGCAAGGACTTCCTGACCGTCGTAACGCTTCACGCCGAGGCGCTTGGCCTTGCTGTCGCGGCCGTTCTTGGAGCTACTTTGACCCTTCTTGTGTGCCATGACGAAAAAGTATTAAGGGGGGTTAGGCAGTGATGGATTCGATGCGGATCACCGAGAGTTCCTGGCGATGACCGCGCGTGCGGCGGTAGCCGTGGCGACGCTTCTTCTTCTTGATGATCACCTTGGCGCCGCGCTTGTTTTCGAGGATCTTGGCGGTGACGCTGGCGCCTTCGAGCACAGGCGTGCCAAAACGCGTATCGGCACCCTCACCTACGGCCAACACGTCGTTGATCGTGACGGTGTCGCCAGCATTCGTTTCCGGGTAGCGGTTGACGAACAGGACGTCACCTTCGTTCACCGTGAACTGCCGGCCTTGGGTTTTGATCGTGGCTTTCATGTAAAAGTCTTCGGAAAAGCGATTAGAAAAAGATGAATTGCGGAGGGGGCGCAAGTTTTTTCCAAAAAATATCTGCAGGAAGCAGGGGCGCCCTTGATTTCCTTCCCGGCCATACCGTATCTTGCCCGCATGGCAGATGTAAAGGCATACCCCGAAGGCGTGCGGGTGGGCGACGAACGGCTGATCAAATTGACTGAAGCGGCGGCGGGCCAGATCGGCAAGCTGCGCCAGCGCGAGCAAAAGGGCGACCTGCTGCGGGTCAAGATCACCGGTGGCGGCTGCAACGGCCTGTCTTACAAGCTGCGCTTCATTGCCGAGCCCAAGGCGGGCGACATCGTGATCGAGGGCTTTGGCGAGCGTGTGGTGGTCGACAGCAAGAGCGCGCTCTACCTGCGCGGGATGACGCTCGACTATTCCAGCGCCCTGGTGGCCGGCGGTTTCAAGTTTCAGAACCCCAACGCCAAGGCGAGTTGTTCTTGCGGCGAGAGCTTCGCCGTCTAGCCTAGGGCAGACCGGTCTCGGTCTGTCTCCATGCGCGGTCGTCATCGCCAGGTTCTCGCTAATACCAGTTTCGCGGTCGACATTGTCGGCGGCAGCGCGCTGCTGGCCACGACCTATCATGCGCTCGACGCCTTCGGGCCTGCGCTGCAGCGGCTGCTCTCCCGCGTTACCGGCTATCCGTTTCATATCCAGACGGTGGACCACCTCCTGCGCGAGGGCTGGTGGTTTGGGCTGATCCTCTGCAGCCTCCTGCTGGCGCTGCGGCTCAACGGCTTTTACCGGCTCGACTTGTTTGCCTCTCGCCGTCGGGTGGCCTGGATCGCCACGCGCGCGGTGGCCATCGGGGTAGGGCTCGCCGTGCTGCTGCTCTACACCATCGGCTACGAAGGGCTCAACCGCTCGCTGCTGTTTCTCTTTGCAGGCTCGTTCTGGCTTTATCTGCTGCTGAAGGAGTTCCTGTTCCGCCATTATGTGATGGACCGTTTTTGCCGGCGCCACCCGCTGCAGGCGCTGCTCGTTTGTGCGGGTGATGCCGTGGCCCGGCGGCGGCAGGAGTTCCAGGCGCGGCACCTGCGCACCGTCCGTATTGCCGGGGTGCTGCCGCTGGGCGGGGTGGGGGAGCACGACGATTTGCCGGTGGTCAACGGCTTCGACGAACTCGGGCCGGCCTTGCGCTCCGGGCGCTACCAGCTGGTTTTTCTCCACCAGAGCGGCCACAACGCCTTCGAGCAGCAAGTGCTCGCGGTGGCGGAGGAGCAGGGCGTGGAGGTGTGGTATTTCACCGCCTTCCCCCTGCCGCAAAAAGCGCAGGCGGAGATGGACGAATTCGGGGGGCGCCCGGTGGTCGTCTTCAGCACCAACCGCCAGTATGAGGCTCAGCTCGCCCTCAAGCGCAGCCTCGATGTGACGGTGGCGACGCTGCTCCTGCTCGCCTTTGCCCCGGTGATGTTGCTGGCCGCCATGGCGGTGTGCTTCAGCTCTCCCGGCCCCGTGCTCTATAAACAGATGCGCACGGGCTGGCGCGGGCGGGCCTTCGCGATCTGGAAGTTCCGCACCATGTATGTGGATGCGGAGAGCCGGCGCGGCGAAATGCCCAACGAGCTGCGCGGACCCGTCTACAAGAGCCGCCGCGACGCCCGCATCACCCCCGTAGGCCGCTGGCTGCGCCGCTTCAGTATCGACGAGCTGCCGCAGCTCTGGAACGTGCTGCAGGGCCACATGAGCCTCGTGGGCCCGCGCCCACTCCCCTTGGCCGAGACGTCGGCTATGCCTTTGCCGCGCGACCACCGCCGCTACAGCGTGCTCCCCGGGCTCACCGGCCTCTGGCAGGTCTCGGGCCGGGCCGACCTCGAAGACTTCGCCGAATGGGTGCGCCTCGACCTCGAATACATCGACGGCTGGAGCCTCGCGCTCGATTTCCGGATCCTGGCCCGGACCGTCCCGGTGGTGCTCAGCGGGCGAGGGGCTCGTTGAAGTGGAGGTTTTTACGCGAAATGGGTTGAGTTCTGCCTCATATTGCCTAATTTCTCACTCTCTGACCACATATGTAACGAACCTGGCGGTAATGTGGCCGCCGCATCCCACCGAGAGACACCCCTAAACAGCATACATGGCGAATTTTCCTGGTTCTAAAGGACGAGGCCGCGGTCGCGGCCGTAGTGAGCCCCCCGTCCGTAAAAATGAACGCATTCGTGCACGTGAAGTGCGCCTCATTGGCCCCGATGGCAAGCAAATCGGGGTGGTCACGCGGGATGAAGCGTTGGAAGCGGCCAAGGCCGTAGGTCTCGATTTGGTGGAAATCTCACCCAATGCCCGCCCCCCGGTGTGCCGGGTGCTGGACTTTGGCAAGTACATGTACGAGCTTTCGAAGCGCCAGAAGGAGAACAAGGCCAAGGCGTCCAGCTCGTCCAAGATCAAGGAAGTCAAATTCCGGGTCCGCATCGACGAGCACGACTACATGACCAAGCTTCGCCGCGCCGAGCACTTCCTCTACAAGGGCAGCAAGCTCAAGCTCTCGCTCATGTTCCGTGGCCGCGAGATGGAGCACACCGAGCTCGGTTTCGAGATCGTGCGCCGCGCCGTCAAAGACCTCGAGCACGTCGGCCAGCCCGACCAGGCGCCCCGGCAAAGTGGCCGACACATCAACATGGTGATGTCGCCCCTGCCCACCAACAAGCGCCGCCTGCTGCTCGGTCGTGAAGACGAAGAGCACGACGAAGAGGACGATTACGACGACGAGGACGAAGATAATCTGGACGAGAACGAGAACAACCAGTAGGCCAGCCGCCATCAAGGCGCTGCCTGCCGTCCCTCACTTTCAGCCCGCCATCTCGGCGGGCTTTTTTGTGCCCGGGCAGCAGTGGGTTCGAGCCCCAAATTCAACGGATTTGCTTGCGACGGCGTGCGTCTCAGACACTCTGACGCTATGCAACGACGGCCCGACCGGAACTGGCTAGCCTGGTGGCTGGCTGTCCTTATCCTCTGCCTGGGGCCCGCACTGCACGCGGTCAAGACGGCCCGCATCAACGGGATCGACTACGTCTCGCTCAGCGAGGTGGGCGGCAGCCTCGGTATGGAGGCCCAATGGTTGAAAAGAGGTGAGCGCCTGCGCCTGAAGAGCCAGTGGACGACGATGGAATACACCATCAACCGTCGCGACTTCACGCTCAACGGCACTGCGATCAACCTCGGCTGGCCCATCGCCCCTTCCAAGGGCGACCTCTACATGAGCGAGGTCGACTACGAGAAGACGCTGCAGCCCGTGCTCACGCCCCAGGTCTTCAAAGACGTGCCCAAGCTCTACCGCATCGTGATCGACCCCGGGCACGGCGGCAAAGACCCGGGAGCGCAGAACACCGGCCTCAAGCTCAACGAAAAAGATGCTGTGCTCGATGTGGCCAAGCGCCTGCAAAAGCTGCTGGCCGCCCAAGGCTACGACGTCGTGCTCACGCGCGACAGCGATGTCTACCTACCTTTGAGCACGCGTTCCAGTAAAGCCAACGACGCGGGGGCCGACCTCTTTATCTCCCTCCACTTCAACGCCGTCGGCTCCTCCTCCGTCCAAGGGATGGAGACTTACGTCTTTACCGCGCAAAACATGCCCTCGTCCAGCCGCGGCAGCCTGCACTCCAGCGACCGCCGCACCTATGCCGGCAACCGCAGCGACACCTGGAACATGCTGGCCGGTTATTACGTGCAGCGCGCGATGACGGAGAAGACCAAGGCGACCGACCGCGGCGTCAAGCGGGCCCGCTTCACCGTGCTGCGCGACTTGAACATGCCGGGCATGCTGATCGAAGGCGGCTTCGTCACCAGCTCCCGCGAAGGGCCGAAGATCGCCAGCGCCAGCTACCGCCAGGATCTGGCCGAAGCCATTGCCGACGGCGTGATCACCTACCAGCGCACGCTCAATCGCCTGCGGGGTCGCTAGGTTCTTCGTCCTGCCGTCGCGGTCGAGGGTGGTAGCGGTAGGCCTCGCGCAGCGGCACCTCCGGCGGCAAGCCGGGATGAGCCTGCTTCGGAACGCCGATCCGCTGCGAAGCGTAGATGCCTGAGTGACCGCTGAAGAAGTAGGCCACGAAGCACGCCAGCGCGAAATACACGGTATAGTGGCCGCCAAACAGCTCGATCCCCATGATGGTGCAGGCGAGCGGGGTGTTGGTGGCTCCGGCGAAAACCGCGATAAAGCCCAGCCCGGCAAAAAGATCGACCGGCGCGCCGAAAGCGATTGCCAGCGTATTGCCCAGGGCTGCCCCGATGAAGAACAGCGGGGTGACTTCGCCGCCCTTGAAGCCCGCCGCCAGCGTCACGGCGGTAAAGAGCAGCTTCCACCACCAGCTCCACGTATCGGCCCCTCCGGGGGTGAACGAGGAAATCAGCGTCACGGCATGGGGATCCTGCGCGTGCACGCCCAGTCCCAGGTAATCGTAGGTCCCCAGTGCAAACGTGAGCGCAATCACGATCAGGCCGCCCAGCCCGCCCCGTAGTGCAGCCGAGGGGGTGATACGCTTGAAGACCTGCTGCAGCCCGTGGGTCAGCTCCGCAAACAGCTTGCTCGCGAGCCCGAAAGCGATTGCCGCGACCACGATTTTCGCCATCAGCCAGGCATCGAAATGCGCATGCAGGGAATCCGCTTCCAGCGCGATATGGTAGGACGTGTGGTGGATGCCCCAGGCCGAGCAGGTCCAGTCTCCCACCACGCTGGCCACCAGCACGGGGATCAGCGCGTCGTAGCGCACCCGCCCCATCACCAGCACCTCCATCGCAAAGACTGCCCCCGTCAGCGGGGTGCCGAAGACCGAGCCAAAGCCGGCGGCCACCCCCGCCAGCAGCAGGATCCGCATGTTGTCTTCCCCAAAACGGCAGATGCGGCCAAAGGCGCTGGCCAGGCTGCCGCCCATCTGCACCGCCGTGCCCTCGCGCCCGGCCGAGCCACCAAAAAGGTGCGTCGCGATGGTGCCCAGCAAGACCAGCGGGGCCATCCGGACCGGCACGCCGCCCCCCGGCTCATGGATGCGGTCGAGGATCAGGTTGTTACCGCCTTCCGCCGATTTGCCGATCCAGGTATAAATCAACCCCACCGCAATGCCGGCCACCGGCAGCAGCAGCAAGAGCCAGCGATGCGTCTGCTGGGTGGCGGTCACCTGTTCCAGCGACCAGAGAAAGAAGGCGCTGGCCGACCCCGAAAGCAGCCCCACCGGGATCACGAGCAGCGTCCAGCGCAGCAGTTGGAGGACATTGGCCAAGTGGCCGCGTAGATCGAGCAGCGATCTCATGACAGCAGGGAAAAGCGTTTGGGCGCTGGCAGGAGCGATTGGGCCCGGCTCTCACGACGAGAGGCGGCGGCGCAGGTCGGCGGGGTGGCTCGAAATACAGGCATGATGATTCCAGATGCGTAGTCTCGCGTAGGAATCATCAGCGTCGGCCACGGCCGGGGGCGGTTTTCCTCGGGCGGAGGAGGGCAAATTCCATTACCAGCGCCTAGAGTGGCGGCTGGCGGCGGGTTCGGCAAATTCAAAATCAGGCAGCCGAAGATGCGATCTGGGGTTCCGACTGGCCAGCGGAAGGCAAGCCTCTTAACGTCTCCACCATGCAGCGCCTTTGCCTCCTGATCTGTTTGTTGGTCGCCAGCTACGCCTCTGCAGCGGTCACGCACCCTTGGGCGGTCCGCACAGTCCTGGTCGTAAACGAAGCCGTGCCCGGCTCGCGCCAGGTCGCGGAGTTTTACCAGCAACTGCGTGGTATCCCGGGCGAAAACATCGTCACGATCAACACACGCGCTACGGGCAGCATCGACCGCACCGGCTTCGTCCAGAACATCTACAACCCGATCCTCAAGCAACTGCTGGAGCGGGAACTGCTCAAGGGCCAGTTGCTGGGCGACGTAACGCAGGACGGTCGCGAGCGTGCCCAGATCGTCAGCTCGCAAGTCCGCTACCTGGTGCCCGTTTACGGCGTGCCTTACATGATTGGGGAGAACCGCGATTTCCGCGATCCCGAGCAGCTCAAGGCGTTTTTTAATCGCTATGCCGCCGGCACCAACGCCCCGCGCTTCGAGGGCGGTCCGCTCGACGTCACCCGCGCTTCGGTCGATTCCGAGCTGGCGACGATGCCGCTCGACGGGGCGCCACTTGCCGGTTTTATCCCGAACCCGCTTTTCAAGCAGGAGGCCGGCTTCCTCGACGGCTCGGAGCCCTTTTTCCGTGTTACCCGGCTCGACGGCCCGTCGCCAGAGGTGGTGATCGAAAATCTGCGCCGCACTGTCGCTGCTGAGTCTGCCGGGCTGATCGGCTGCAGCGCCTTCGACCGCGACGGGCGGGGTGGGGGCTTCAAAATGGGCAACAACTGGATCACGGGCGCGCAGAAGGTGGCGGAAAACCTGCACTACCCCGTTTATGCCAACGACGCCCGCGAAGTCATCCCGCTTGGTACGGTCATGCCGCCCATCGCGATCTATTTCGGGTGGTACGCCCAGAATGTCACGGGCATGTTCGAGCAACCCGGGTTTCGCTTTGCGCCCGGCGCGATTGCCGCCCACCTGCACAGCTTTTCCGCCCAATCGATCCGTGGGAAGGACAAGTGGGTGGGGCCGCTGCTGGAGCGCGGGGCCAGTGCGGTCGTCGGCAACACCTCCGAGCCCTATCTCACCTACACGCATAATTTCGACCTCTTGCTGGAGGCTTTGGCGCGGGGGGCCACCTTTGGTGATGCTGCCTACTATTCCTACCCGGTGCTGAGCTGGCAGGGAGTGGCGATTGGCGACCCGCTTTACCGACCCTTTCAGGTGCCTCTCGCCGCGCAGGTGGCAGCTGTGGAGGCCAAGCGCGAGCGCGACTGGAATGAGCTGGATGCCTACGTGCTCGTGCGCGAGGTCAACCGCCTGCGCAATGTGGGTGAATCGGGCGATGCGAACCGCCTGGGGCGCCGGGTAGCCGAGGCCGTGCCGCTGCCGATGGTGCTCCGCGCTCTCGGCACCTTGGCCATGCGCGCAAACGAAGAAGGCGAAGCCCGCCGCTACCTCAAGACGATCGACCCTGCCAAGCTGAAGACGACGGGCATCAGGCCGCTCGACTGGCTGGCCTATGCCGACCTCGCCGCCCGCTTGAAGCTGGATGACCGGGCGGTCGCGGCCTACGATCTGGCGATTCCGGCCATTCAGCACCAGCAAATGCGCAAGGCCGCCGTGGAGCGAGCGGCGGCGGGCGCTGAGCAGGTGGGGGACAAGAAAGCGGCGGAGCGTTTCAAGGCAATGGACCCAGCGCCTGACTCAGCTCCGTAAGAGCCAGCCAGACGTAAAAAAGCCCGGTCGCGAAAGGTTCGCGGACCGGGCGGCAAAGTGCGGAGGTGACGCCTCTTAGATGGCCTGGGTCACGATCTCGTCGGCGAGGCCGTATTCGATCGCTTCCTTGGCATTGAGGTAGAAGTCGCGGTCGGTGTCGCGCTGGATGCGCTCCAGCGGCTGACCGGAGGCTTCGGCGAGGATGCGGTTCATCTCTTCGCGGATCTTCTCCATTTCCTGGGCCTGGATGTGGATGTCCACCGCCGCGCCGCGCATGGTGCCCATGATCAGCGGTTGGTGGATCAGCACACGGCTGTGCGGGTAGAGCAGGCGACGGCCCTTGGTGCCGCCGCAGAGGAAAATCGAGCCCATCGACGCGGCGAGGCCCACCACCACGACGCAAATCGGGCTGGTGATCAGCTTCATCGTGTCGTAAACGGCCATACCTGCGGTGATCGAGCCGCCGGGGCTGTTGAGGTAGATGGTGATCTCCTTGCCCGGGTCCATCGCCTCGAGGTAGAGGAGCTGCTCGGTGGCCACACGGGCGCTCTTGTCGTTCACGTCGCTCCAGAAGAAGATTTTGCGCTCTTCGAGGAACTTGCGCTGCATGACTTCGCTCAGGTGCGACGGCTTGGGCTTTTCCAGCTTCTCAGGGGTCTCTTCGGGAGACTCGTCATCGTCGTCGTCAAAACGCGGAAAAGGATTCATAGCGAAAAGAGTGCCACAGGAAGCTACTTACGCAAGTGCTTTGGCGTGGAAATCAGGTGCGAAGAACAGGCAGCAGCACGCATTATCGACCGCGAAAAAGCTGGCCCGCTCCGCCCCTGCCGTTTGAGTGGAAGGCACGGAAGCTCTCAACCTCCGCCTTGCCATGAAAAAGAACCTCTCGCGCGCCGTGCTGGCGCTGCTTACGCTGCCGCTCGGACTTATGGCAGCATCACCCATCGTCATCGCCCACCGGGGTGCCAGTGGCTACCTGCCCGAGCACACTCTGGCGGCCAAAGCCCTCGCCCACGCCATGGGCGCCGACTACCTGGAGCAGGACGTCGTGCTGACCAAAGACGGCGTGCCCATCATCCTCCACGACATCCACCTCGACGGCACGACCGACGTGGAGGCCAAGTTCCCCGGGCGCGCCCGCGAAGATGGCCACTATTACGCGATCGACTTCACGCTCGACGAGGTTCGCCAGCTCAACGCGCACGAACGCCAGAGCGAGCGCACGGGCGAGCTGGTCTTCCCGCAGCGCTTCGGTCTCGGCCTGGCCCGCCTGCCGGTGCCGACCCTGGAGGAAGAGATCGACTTCATCCAACGCCTCAACCGCACGACCGGACGCAATGCGGGCCTCTACGTCGAGCTCAAGCAGCCGACCTTTCACACCCGCGAAGGGCAGGACATCGCCGCCATCGTTGCGGAGCTGCTCGCCCGTTATGGCTACGCGCAGGCCGACGACAAGTGCTACATCCAGTGCTTTGAATCCGGCGCGCTCAAACAACTGCGCGAGGCAGGCTGCGAGCTGCCGCTGGTGCAACTCATCGGCCGCCCCGGTAGCGAAGGCGACCCGCAAGACGACTTTGCCGCCATGCAAACGCCAGATGGGCTGAAACAGGTGGCCACCTATGCCAACGGTCTCGGCCCTTCCATCGGCCAAGTGATCGCGCCAGACGAAGACGGCACCTACCGCCCTCTACCGCTTACCGCCGACGCCCATCGCGCGGGCCTCGTCATCCACCCCTACACGCTCCGCCGCGACAGTCTGCCCGACGGCATCAGCGAAGACGACCTCTTCAAGCTGCTCTTTCACACCGCCGCCATCGACGGCCTCTTCACCGACTTCCCCGACGACGCGGTGAATTATTGGGTAAAGAAAGGCGGGCAGCCTCTTGGCGAAGTTCGGCTGCGATAGATAACATCTGTCGATGAGTAATCCGAAAGAAAAACATCTCGACTACATCCGGAGTGAAATTTCAGCTTATGAATTGCGCTCCTACGGCTTCAAGAAGATATGTCTAGGTATCGTTATTGCCCTGTTCGCTTTTGCTGGAACAAACTCAGATCAAATTGGCCCGCTTGCTTACGTGGGAGTTTTGACGGTGTGGTTACTCGATATGAAGGCAGCTTCATATGCACGACGTTATCAGGATCTTTATAATAGTGTTAGAACTAAGCCTGCTGGAAGTATCGACTATGACATGAGTCTGCCAAAAGCACGCGCTGACACGTGCATTTTCTCAGGTGTATTTTCGCTGGAATCTATTTTTTATGCCGTTATCTTCGCCTTGGTATTAATGCTTCCAAGGGTGATTTTGGGCTAGTTTGATGCGCGAGTAACCCCTCTACCCCTTCACGCTTGCCTCGTGGAGGGCGACGATGCCGCCGGTGAGGCCGCGGTAGGTGACGTGGTCAAAGCCGGCGGCGCGCATCTCTTCGGCGAGGGCCGGGCGGGCGGGGAAGCTCGCGATGCTGCCGCCGAGGTATTCGTAGGCCCCCTTGTCGCTCGTGATGGCTTTGGCGACCAGTGGTAGCACCCCTTTCAGGTAAGCATAGTAGAAGGGGCGCAGCCAGGCGTCGGGTTGGGTAAACTCCAGCACGAGCAGGGCACCGCCCGGGCGCAGTGCGCGGCGCATCTCCTGCAGACCGCGGTGGCGGTCCTCGAGATTGCGCAGGCCGAAGGAAATCGTGATCACATCGACGCTCTGGTCTGCCAGCGGCAGGTTGAGGCAGTCGCCAAAGGCAAAGCGGATGCTTTCGGTCAAGGCGTCGCCTTTTTGCTTGCGGCGGGCCTCGTCGAGCATCGGCTCGCAGAAGTCGAGACCCTGCACGGTCACGTCGGCACCCAGGCGCTTCTTGAGCGCAAAGGCGACGTCGCCGCTGCCGGTTGCGAGGTCGACCACGTCCTGCGGACGGCGTGCGGCCACGCGGTTGACCAGCACTTTGCGCCAATGGTAATCGACGCCAAAGCTCAGCAGGTGGTTGGCGACATCGTAGCGCCCGGCAATGCCGGCGAACATGGACTGGACGGCCTTCCCTTCAGGCATAAACGACCTTCGCTGGCCCCGGTGCGCAAGTCAAGCCGCTCAACTGCCACGTAGCTCGGCTTCGATCTGCTCGACCAGTTTTTTGGCTTCGGCGAGGCCCAGTCCGGTGTCTTCCTTTACCGTCTTGATCGCGCCGATCTTATTGCGCGCCTTAAGCTGGCGGATGGCTTTATCGCGCGTGTCGGCGGGGATTTGTACGCCGGCGGCGGAGCGTTGGGGAGCCGGGCTCAACGGTTCGCTTGCCGCCAGTTGGTCGACATGGCGCTTGGCGTCGCGCAGGCTCATGCCGGTGCTGCCGCGCAGTTCCTTTACCGCCTTGATCTTGTGGCCCTCTGCCACCAGTTGCCGCAGCCGCGTTTCGAGCAAGGGCGAGACGCGCGCGTTTTTTACGCCCAGGCTGCCCCGGATCACGACAAAGGCGGCGATGACCACGGCCACCACGGCGAGCAGGATCCAGAGGCCGCCCGTCAGCAACTGTTGTTGGGTTTGTTCGTCCACGCCGCAACTGTAAGGGCGCAATGTGTTTCCGGCAAGAGCCTTGATTGGCATCGGGATTTGCATTTTACCCCTGCAGGCCTTTGGCTGTGGGCAGTTACCCGAACTCCCTTATACCTCATGCAACGTCGCATCTTTGATCATCTGGGTACCCCCGTTTCTGAAATTGGCCTCGGCTGCTGGCAGCTAGGAGGCGACTTCGGCCAGAATGCCCCGCGCCAGGCCGAGCAGATCCTGCGCACTGCGGTGGAGCAGGGGATCACCTTCTTCGACACGGCAGACGTCTACGGCGCGGGCGAATCGGAAAAGTTCGTCGGCAAAGTCCTGAACGAGCTGGGCCGCGAACGCTTTTTCATCGCCTCCAAAGTGGGGCGCACGGGCGACCTTTACCCCGACCAGTATACGGAGGCAAAGGTGCGTGCACATGTCGAGGAGTCGCTGCAGCGGCTGCAGATCGATACGCTCGACTTGATCCAGTTGCACTGCATCCCCAACGAGGTGGTGGAGCAGGGGGAGATCTTCCAGTGGCTGCGCAGGCTGAAGGAGGAGGGCAAGATCCGCTCCTTCGGGGCGAGCGTCGAGTCGATGGACGACGCGCTGAGCGCCCTGAAGCAGCGCGACCTGTCCTCGCTGCAGATCATCTTCAACATCTTCCGTCAAAAGCCGGTGGAGCGCGTGCTGGAAATGGCGCACCAGCAAGGCGTCGCGATCATCGTGCGCCTGCCGCTGGCCAGCGGGCTGCTCTCCGGCAAGATGCGTTACGATACCCGGTTCGAGGAGCAGGACCACCGCCACTACAACCGAGATGGCGCGGCTTTCAATGTGGGTGAGACTTTTGCGGGTCTACCGTTCGAGCAAGGGGTGGAGCTGGCTGATCAGTTGAAGGCCTATGTGCCCAACGGCTACACCATGGCCCAGTTCGCTCAACGCTGGATCCTCGACCAACCGTCGGTCACGACGATCATTACTGGCGCATCGCGACCGGATCAGGTCGTGGCCAATGCGGCCGTCTCGCACCTTCCGCCGCTTTCGCCGACCTTGCACGCGCAGTTGGCCACTTTCTACCAACAGCGCGTCGTGCAGCACATCCGCGGGCCGTACTGAGGCTCTGGCCATCAAAAAGCCCGCAGCCATTTCTGGTGCGGGCTCTTTCGTGGGAAAATATGAAACGCCAGGCAGCTTAGTTGACCTGGATCGGCACGGTGACCGAGTTGTAGCCGGGGACTTCGAACTGGATAATGCCACGGCCCGGGCTGCCGCCTTCGACGTTGATGTTCACGCTGCGGGCGCCGGCGGGGATCACGACCTCGGGCATGATCACGCTGTCCGGGATGTCCGTCATCACTGAGACGGGCATGCCGCCGGGAGGGGCCTCGCCGCCGACTTCGAGCACCATCAGTACGATCTCGCCGGTGAAGAGATTCAGCTTTTCGGGCTGCACTTGCAGTTGGGCGGCGTCGACGCGGAAGGTGCCGACCTCCATATCGCCGTCCATCGTGCGGATGGTGACGGGGTAGGTCTGGCCCGGCTGGAGCGGGGGCACGGTAAATTCGATGTCGCGCGGCGTATTGACGGTCGTGTCGGTTTCGGTGCCGCCCACCACTACGGTATCGCCGGGGGCAAAACCGCGACCGGTGAGGCCGATGCGGGCACCGACGGGGCCGCGGCTGCTGATCAGCTCGATGGCATAGCGGTTGGCCAGGTCAGCATAAAAGAGATCGCCCGATTCGTTAAAGCTATCCTTAATCGCCGTTTTGCGAATGCCGCTATTAATATAATCGTATTTCAGAATATAGTAATACTTGGCCTTGTTGACGCCCGGGGCCATCCGGTAGTCATAGGTAAACATCATGGGATTGCCCGGCTGGCGGGACATCTCATACGTGTCGCCATTGATGACGATCTGCGCCTGCACGGAGTCTTCGACCACGTTGGTGGAGTCGAATTTCGCCGCGAACGAAAAGGTGTAAATCCCGGAGGCATTCTGCGGGATTTTCGTGGGCGTGTAGTTGTTGAAGAGGTTGTTACAACCACTGAGGGTAAAGCCGATTGCCGCCAGTGCGGCGAGGGCTGCCCACGTTTTGCCTTTAAAGCGTTTCATTATTCGCTACTTAGCCCATGAACAAATGATTCTGCAAGCAAAAGCTGAATTCTGCCGCCCGCTCGGCCTCTACCTGCACGTGCCGTTTTGCGCCCGCGCGTGCGACTTCTGCAACTTCTATCAGGAAGCCCCTAAACGGCAGGAGTTGGACCGTTATCTGGCTGGCATCGAGCGCGAATTGCAGCTCCGCCCGCCTAGTCGCCCCGTCGATACCGTTTTCTGGGGAGGGGGCACACCTAGCCTGCTGGCCGCGAAGGATCTGGAGCGCCTTGGCCGGGCCATGCTCGCGGCGCTGCCGCAGCCACCGCAGGAGTGGACGATCGAGATGGCCCCGAGCACCGTGAAGGCCGACAAGCTGGAGGTGCTGCGCGAGCTGGGCGTCAACCGCATCTCGATGGGCGTGCAGAGTTTCGACCCCGTGCTGCTCGACCGGCTGGGCCGCTCGCACTCGCCCAAGCAGGTCTACCACGCGATCGAGCTGATCCGCGCCGCCGGTTTCGACAACCTCAACCTCGACCTGATCTTCGCCGTGCCCGGTCAGACGCTCGATAGCTGGGAAGCCGATTTGCGCGAGGCCTTGCGCCAGGAGCCCCAACACCTCAGCACCTATTGCCTGACCTTCGAGGAAGATACCGCGCTCTGGGTGAAGCTGCAGAAGGGCCAGACGACCAAGCTGAGCATCGAAGACGAGAGCGACTATTACACGCGAGCCTGGGAAGTGCTGGAGGGCGAGGGGCTGCCGCAATACGAGATCTCCAACTTCGCGCGACCGGGCCGGGCCTGCCGGCACAACCTCAACACCTGGGCGATGCACGAGTGGCTGGCCTACGGGCCGTCGGCCTCCGGCCAATTTGGCGGTCGCCGCTGGACCAATGCCCCGAATATCGACCAGTGGCTGCAGGGCGTCGAAAGCGGCCAACCGGCGGAGCAGGAGATCGTGCCGTTGACCCCGCAGTCGCTGCTCGCAGACGCGCTGGTCTTTGGCCTGCGCATGAACGAGGGGGTAGACCTGGCCGAGCGCGAGTCACGCTTTGGCCTCCCGCTGCCGGATGCCCTCCGCACCTTGTTCGACGACTTGACCGAGGAAGGCCTGATGACGCAGGAGGGCCGGCGGGTGGCGCTGACCCTCGAAGGTCGCCTGCTGGCCGACCGCATCGGCACGGCCATCCTGGAGGCACTGGAGTAGGGGCTACTCGTCTACTCCGTAGCGGTCGATCAAGACGTGCGTGCCCACCGGCGTGGCGTCGAAGAGCGCGATCAGGTCGTCGTCGCGCAGCAGGAGGCAGCCGCTGGAGTCGCGCTGCGGGAAACGCTCGGGGTGGACGGTGCCATGAATATAGACGTAGCGTTTGTAAGTGTCGCAGTTGCCACCCTGGTTCAGGCCCGGCTCCAGGCCCGTCAGCCAGAGGATGCGGGTGGCGACGTAGGCGGGCTGGTCGGGCCCGTAGTCATCGCGCTCCCAGTAGAGCCCCTGCGGCACGCGGCCGATGAAGACCGTGCCCGGAGCCGCGCCGTCGCCATGCTTTTCCGCCACCGCGTGCAGGCCCCACGGCGTGCCTTCGGAGTTGGCGGTGCAGGAGACCGGCTTGCGGCTGAAGCTGACGGGGTAGGTGGCCATTAGCTGCCCATCCCGTACGCGCCAGAGAATTTGCTGGCCAAGTGACACGAAAATCGCATGGTGCGAGGGTTCAATTTGCCACTTCTGGCAAGTTCGAACATACGTTTCCCACAATAGTTCCCATTCCAATGGCATACCGTGTAGGCATCGTCGGCGCGACCGGCGCCGTAGGTCAAGAGTTCATCCGCTTGCTGAATGAGCGCAATTTCCCCATGTCGGAGCTGCGCCTGTTCGCCTCCGCCCGTTCTGCGGGCAAGACCGTGACTTTTGGCAAACACACTTACACGGTCGAGGAAACCACGCCGGAGATTTTCCGCGAGCTCGATCTCGCGCTCTTCAGCGCCGGGGGCGACATTTCCGAGAAGTTCGGCCCGATCGCGGTCGAGGCCGGCTGCGTGGTGGTGGACAACAGCTCCGCTTTCCGCATGGACCCCTCCGTGCCCCTCGTGGTGCCGGAGATCAACTCCCATGCCCTGGCCGAGCACACCGGCATCATCGCCAACCCGAACTGCTCGACCGCCATCACGCTGATGGGGCTCTACCCGCTGCACCAGAAGTTCAAGCTGCGCCGCTTCACCGCCGCGACCTACCAGGCCACCTCCGGCAGCGGAGTCGAAGGCATGGAAGAGCTCGACCAGCAGGTGAAGAGCCACGCCAAGGGCGAAGAGCTGAAGGTGGAACACTATCCTTATCAGATCGCGTTCAACCTGATCCCGCAGGTCGACAAGTTTACGGACAACGGCTACACCAAGGAAGAGCTCAAGATGCTCAACGAGAGCCGCAAGATCATGGGCCTCGGCGACCTCGCCTGCTCCGTCACTTGCGTGCGCGTGCCGGTCTTCCGTGCCCACTCCATCGCGGTCAACGCCGAGTTCTTCGAGCCGGTGGACCTCGAAGAAGCCCGTCAGGCCATCCGCGACTTTGCCGGGGTGGAGCTGTTCGACGAGCCGAATGCCAAGCAGTACCCCATGCCCCTGCGTTACAGCGGCATGAACGACTGCGGCGTCGGTCGCCTGCGTAAGGACACCGCCTTCGAAAACGGCCTCGCCTTCTGGGTCGTCGGCGACCAGCTCCTCAAGGGCGCCGCGCTCAACGCCGTCCAGATCGCGGAAGAGCTGCACAAGCTCGACATGCTCCGCGTGCCGGCCAAAGCGTAAGGCCTCAGATCACGTGTTTTCTAGCCGCAGATGAAACGCGGATTTTCGCGGATTTCTGATGCTGGAGCACGAAGACATTACTCGAGAAGTGATCGGTGCGGCCTTTGAGGTGCACCGATCACTTGGTTACGGCTTTCTGGAAAAGGTTCACCAAAAGGCACTGCAAGTCGAAATTCTGAGCCGTGGGCTTGCTTGCGAAACTGAGAAGGCGATTCGGGTCTTCTATAAAGGCCACATCGTCGGCGACTACTTTGCCGAATGGAAATTCGCGTTAACCAGGTTTTGCATCCGGGCATAAAAAAGCTCCTGCCGCAGAGGCAGAAGCTTTGCATGGAGACCTGGCGGAACCTCGGGCTCAGGTCGCTGCGCTTGCTTCGCGCTGGCGGCGGGCGATGAGTTCGGCCTGCATACGGTGGCTCATGTCTTTGGTGATGGGGTAGAAGAGCATGATGACCGCCGCGAGGCCGAGCGCGAGGGCCGGGTAAGCGGTGGCGGAGAGGCGGATGCCGAGCAGGCTGGTCTCCGTTTGGGCCACGCCCGCCGCATAGCCGTAGGCTGCCAGCACTTGACCACCGAGGAATCCGCCGATGCCGAGCCCTGCCTTGAGCGCAAAGACGACGCCCGCAAAGACGAAGGCGGTCGAGCGGCGATGGTTGCGCCACTCCGAGTAGTCCGCCGCATCGCCGATCATCGACCACAGGAGCGGGATCGAAGGGCCGTAGCAGAGCGACCACAGCATGCCGACGAGGAAGTGCAGCGTCACCTGCTCTGCCGGCAGGAAAAACGGCAGGATGCCAGCCACCGCCGTCGCGGCCAGCGAGACGGTGAAGACCCGCCGCTTGCCGAACCACTCCGACAGCTTTTTCGACATCAGCACCCCCAGGATCGTGATGAACGAGCCTGCCATGTTGAAGAACCCGAACCCGACGGAGACCGCGTTGGAATTGTCGTCGCGGATGAGGAGGCCGAACGCGTTGAGGATCTGCTGCCCGATATTGAGCGGCCCCTCCGGCGCGCCCAGGCCAAGCCCGCGAGCGAAGTCGGCCAAGGCAGGCTGCGACAGGTAATAGTCGAAGAAATAGGAGTAGGAGCCACCCCGGAACGACAGCATGGTGAAGATCATTAGCGTGGCGAAGAACAGCGTCAGCCACGGGCGGTTGGTAAACGCATCGTTGAAGTCGGCCGCGATGGAGTTCTTCTGCTCCTTGGGTGGGCGCACGCGCTCCTTGGTCGTGAAAAACGTGATGACGAAGAACACGAGCGCCACGGCGGCGAAAATCCCCATCGTGATCGACCAGCCAAGCTGGTTGTCGCCCTGCCCAAACTTGTCCGCCAGCGGGCGCACGAGGCCCTGCACGAGCAGCGCGGCGGCCATCGCGGCAAAGAAGCGGAACTGCGAGAGGCTCGTGCGCTCATCCACGTCGGCCGTCATCACCCCGTTGAGCGCTGAGTAGGGCACGTTGTTCACCGTATACATCATCATCAGCACGATGTAGGTGATGTAGGCGTAGAAGAGCTTGGCGGTGTCTCCCCAGTCGGGCGTCGTGAACGCGAGCCAGAACATGAGGCAAAACGGAATGGCCGACCAGAGGATCCAGGGGCGGAACTTGCCCCAGCGCGTTTCCGTGCGGTCGGCAATAATGCCCATGATCGGGTCGGTTATGGCATCGCTGAAGCGCACCAGCAGGAAGAGCCAGGCGGCGGCGGAAGCCGAGATCCCGAAGACGTCGGTATAAAAATACGACTGGAAGATCAGGAGCGTCTGGAACACGAAATTGGCGGAAGCGTCGCCGAGGGAGTAGCCGGCTTTCTCGCGAAACCGCAGTTTGTGCGCTGCGTCGGTCATAAGGAGGGAGAGGGGTAGGTCGGGGTGGGGTAGCGGCTTGCCTTGGGGTTGCGGCGCCGCCAGTTGGCACGTTGTGGGAACCTCCACCCGGGGGCAAACGGAGACTTGTTCTAATATTAGAACGGTGGTGTGCACTTGCAGCCCAAAGCGGCGCTTATTAAAATTTTTCTCACCTGCTGTCGTTTTGGCGGGTGCGCGTTCGTCTAGGGAGTGAATCAAGGAAACCTATGCAATATCTTCTGATGATCTGTTTGGACCGGGAGGCGTTCGACGCGCTGCCGCAGGAAGAACGCATTGCCATCCACCGCGATTGCGGTGCCTGGCACGAAGAGCTCGTCCGCAGCGGGCACACGCTCAACTTCGCTGGCCTGCATGGCCCTTCGGCTGCTACCACGATCCGCCAGCGCGGCGGTCAGACCTTCGTGACTGACGGGCCTTACATCGAGAGCAAGGAGCTGCTGGGCGGGTTTGAGTGGATCCAGGCCGACAACCTCGACGAGGCGATCGCCATTGCCAGCCGCTTTCCGGGGCTGCGGGCGGGTATCGCGGTGGAGGTGCGCCCGGTGGTGAGCGACCACGAGCGCGGCAAGTTCTGCCCCAAGTCGATGGAAGAGGTTGTCGCGCGGTAGGCGCATGGACTTGGATACGCTGTATCGAGGCTCCTACGGTCGCATCCTCGCCAGCCTGATTCGTACCGTGCGGGATATCGGGCTGGCGGAGGACGCCCTGCAGGAGGCTTTTCTGGCCGCGCAGCAACGATGGTCCCACGAGGGCTTGCCTGCGCAGCCGGAGGCTTGGCTGCTCACGACGGCCCGGCGCAAGGCCATCGACCATATCCGCCGCCGCGTCTGGGCCAACGAGCGCCAGCACGACATCGCCGAAGCCCTCACCTCCGCCGAGGAAGGCCCCATGCCCACCGATACGCTGCGTCTTATCTTCACCTGTTGCCATCCGGCCTTCGCACCGGAGGCGCAGGTGGCGTTGACCCTCAATACCTTGGGCGGCCTCTCGACACCTCAGGTGGCCGCCGCCTTTCTCGTGCCGCTACCGACGATGGCTCAGCGCCTCACCCGCGCCAAGGCCAAGATTCGCGACGCGGGCATCCCTTATACCGTCCCGCCGGAGGAGGCTTTGCCGGAGCGCGTGACCCGTGTGTTGAAGGTGCTCTACCTGATCTTCAACGCTGGCTACTCGGCCCCCGCCAGTCTGGTGCCGGAGGTTTCGCTTTGCGATCAGGCAATCCGGCTGACCCGGCACCTGATCGAGCTGTTGCCGCGCGAGGCCGAGGCGCAGGGCCTGCTCGCGTTGATGTTGTTGCACCACTCCCGCCAAGCCACCCGTCTGGATGCGAACGGCGAGATCGTGCTGCTGGAGCAGCAGGACCGGACGCGCTGGGACCGGGCGCAGATTCGCGAAGGCATCGGGTTGGTGGGGCTGGTGCTGCGCAAATCCTCCGGCCCCTACGCCCTGCAGGCTGCGATTGCCGCACTCCACGCCGAGGCCCCGAGCGTGCAGGCGACCGATTGGCCGCAAATCGTGGCGCTGTATACGCTGCTGGTGCGGCGAGATCCATCCCCCGTCGTCGCGCTCAACCGCGCGGTGGCGGTGGCGATGGCTTCCGGCTACGAGACGGGTCTGGCAGAGTTGGAGCGGCTACCGCTGCATGATTACCACCCTTGGCACGCCGCCCGAGCCGACCTCCTGCGCCGTCTCGGTCGCTGGCCCGAAGCGCTGGGCAGCTACGAAGCGGCTCTCACTCTGGCTACCGACCCGGCGGAAGTGCGTTTCCTTCAGCGGAGGCGAGGGGATTTACAGGATCAAATAGATAAGAAACTTTATTGTGACGAGCGCGGAAACTGATAAAGAGGTAAGCCGGTCCTGCGATATTTACGCAACTTCCTACGCTTATGAAACACCTGCTTCTGCTCGCTACGTCTTTGAGCATCGCGGCCTCGTTGAGCGCCGCTGTCGAAATCGACTTCGACAACGCCACCGATCTGGATCAATTCGTCCGCAACTCCCCCGACGGCCCCGGCTTCACGCCCGTCGTTGGCGCAACGGCTGGTCTTGGCGGCGCGGGCGGCGTCGACTTGAGCTCCGCCGATCGACGCGAAGCGTTTGTCTACCAAAGTGGCTTTGCCCTCACGACGGGGACGCCTTACGCCGTCAGCGGCTATTTCCAGCAAACTGGTGACACGAACTTTGCCGGGGTGGGCTTCACCGACAGCGTGAGCAGTGTAGGTGGCTACGCGATGGATCCCATGTTCCTGCTCAATAGCTCTATCTCGGAAGTGTATCTGGCAAATTATACGACGGTAGAGCAGGACTGGAGCCGCTATAACACGTTCAGTGACGTTTTGGAGGCGGGTGACTGGTATTACTCGTCACTGTCGCTCCTCTACATCGGCGCAGACAGCTTTACCGTCGATATACTGCTCCAGCGGTCGGCTGCCGATGGGACGCTGGGGGATGTGCTCTTCTCCAGCTCCTATACGCTCGACAACCCTGCGTTGGCGGGTGCGGAAAACCTGTTCGCGTTCTTCTACGTGGATGCGGGGGGCGATGGTACCCCTGTAACGGCCTTCGACTCCTTCCGTGCGGGCGAAGTGGCTCCGGTGGTGCCCGAACCGGCGGAGACGGGCCTCGCGCTGGGCTTGGCCGGTCTGTTTGGCCTCGGGCTGCGCCGCTGGCGCAAACAGGCGTAGTTCGCGCCGCTTTTTGATGATTTTCAGGCCATTTCCCAACTGCGGAGATGGCCTTTTTTGTCTCTTACGCTCCGCTTTGCTCGCGATAGGGAGAGGCTTGGCGGGCGAGTTCGCGCAAGTCTTCCACGTCGTCGGCCTCGTCCATGATTTCGTGGCCGATGAGGGATTCGATCACATCCTCCAGCGTTAATACGCCGGCAAAGCTGCCAAACTCGTCCACCACCACGGCCAAGTGGTCGCGCTGGCGCAGGAAGCGTGAGAATGCGCGCTTCAGCGTCAGGTTTTCCGGCATCACCAGTACCTTGCGCACAAAATCGTCGATCGGGCGGTCCCACTCGTCGTTGGCGGCCGCCACGAGGATGTCGCTCTTCAGCACGTAACCGGCGATGGTGTCGCCCTCGCTCATCACTGGATAACGCGAGTAGGTGAGATCCGGCGTCTGGTCCATCACTTCGCGGACCGTGCACCGCGATTTCAGGATCACCGCCACCGTGCGGGGCGTGAACACGTCGTGGACCTTCAGGGTCTGGAATTGCACGATGCTGCGCAGGGCCTGAGCGTCGGAGCTGTCGATCACGCCCTCCTGGTGTCCCAGCTCGGCCATGGCAAACATTTCGTCGCGGCTGATGGCGGCCTCGGCCTTGCCCGGGCGCAACATCTTGGAAATCCCCTGCGAAAGCACGACCAGCGGCCACAGGAGGATCGTCAACCAATGGATGCAGTAGGCGGAAGATACGGCGAGAGCGCGCCAGTAGGTGGCTCCGATGGTCTTGGGGATGATCTCCGAAAAAACGAGGATGATCAGCGTCAGCACGCCGGAGATGACGGATACCGGCACGCTGTGGAAGACCACGTGCGCCTGTGCGCCCACGCCTGCTGCGCCGACGGTGTGCGCAATCGTGTTGAGGCTGAGGATCGCGGCTAGCGGGCGGTCCACGTCGCGCTTCAGGTCGTCCAGCATCTTGCCTGAGCGCTTGCCTGCCTCCTTGGTCGCGGAAATGAACGAGGGCGTGAGCGAGAGCAGCACGGCTTCGAGAATGGAACACAAGAATGAAACGGCAACCGCCAGAGTCAGGTAGAGGATGAGGAGAGTCATCTGTTGCAGGGCAAGGTAGCCGGCTCTGCTCAAATCTCAAGGCATGGCGAACGGTTGCTAAACCGCCAGGTAGCGCTCAGCCGGCAAGCCTCCGCCGCCTTCGGCAAACTCTGCGTGGGGCAAGTCCGTCACGAGGTAGTCGAGCGAGAGCCACGGGCAGAGGAATTCGCCTGCCGTTCGGTTCCACTTGCTGGCATCGAGGGCAAAGAGCGCTCGCTTGCTCTGCTCGATCACGGCCTGCTGCAGCTCCACGATCTCGGCGTCGGAATTCCAGATGCCACGCTCGTTCATCGCTTCGGCCCCCAACAGGCAGAGGTCGAACTGGTAATCCTTCAGGTGCGCCTTGGCCTCGCGCCCCAGCAGGGCGGATTGTCGGCCAAAATAGCGCCCGCCGGAGAGGATGGTGTGGATGCCCGGCTCTTCGCCCAGCAGCTCGGCGACCGCGATGTTGTTCGTCACCACCGCGAGCGATTCGAAATCGCGGCGGCAGAGGGCGCTGGCTACGTAATAAATAGCCGAGCCGGCGTCCAGAAAGCACGTCATGCCGTCTTCGACAAACTCGGCGCAGCGGTCGGCAATACGCCGCTTCTCTGGCTCACGCTTGCGCACGCGTTGCTGAAACGAGTCGAAGTCGCGGTCGAAATCCATCAACGCGCCGCCGAAGTGCCGCTTGATCTGCTCGTGTTTTTCGAGGAAACGCAAGTCGCGGCGGGCCGTAGCTTCGGAGATGCCGAAGCGGCGGCACACCTCCGCCACCGGGATGAAGCGCTCGCGCCGGATGGCTTCGGCCAGCTCGCGGCGGCGTTGATCAATTACTTGTTGAGGCTGGCGCATGACGAAGATGGGACTGCTTTATGATTGAATTCGATCATAAAAGCGGTTGATTGGACCCTGAACTATCTTGGCGATGAGTATGCTCTATACGGTGGAAGATGTCGAGGCCGTGCTGGCGGCGGGCCTCAAGCTCAATGATTTGCCCCCCGGCGTGCGCCTGACCCGCGACGCCGCCCGGCTGATGCGCGAGCGGGGCGCGATCGACGACACTGTGGGGGCGCGCCCCTCGGTCATCGACTACAAGTTTACCTGGGAGCCGGGGTCCGATCCGCAGACGCCGGCCGACATTCAGGACTTTTTCCACTCGGCCCGGATCGAGGCCCAGAAGCGCTGGATGTGCGACATTGGCCGCCGCATGTGGGAGCGCGAATATACCGACGGCAATGGCGGTAACCTCACCGTGCGGGTGGGGGATAGCCTCGTGCTCTCCACCGCCACCATGATCTCCAAGGGCTTCATGGAGCCCGAAGACATCTGCCTCGTGGACCTGCAGGGCAACCAGCTGGCGGGCACCCGCCGCCGCACCAGCGAGTGCAAGACCCACCTTGGCATCATGCGCCACCAGCCGCTCGCGTTGGCCTGCTGCCACGGCCACCCGGCGCACGCCACCGCCTTCGCCGTCGCCAAGGTGCAGCCGCCCAGCTACCTCATCCCGGAGGCGGAAGTGTTTCTCGGCGAGATCGGCATGTGCCGCTACGCCACCCCCGGCGAACCCGAGATTGCGGAGCTGATCGGCCAGACTGCGCGCCAGCACATGTCGATCCTGATGGAAAACCACGGTGTCATCACCTGGGGCCGCAACATCGAGGACGCTTACTGGAAGCTGGAGAATACCGACGTCTACTGCCGCACGGTTTGGGTATCCTCCCAGCTCGGCAAGCCTTTGACGCCCATCTCCGGCCCTCACGCGCGCGACTTGCTGGAGCTGCGCCGCCGTTACGGCATGGACGACCGCCGCTTTACCCTCCGCGACGACGAGCTGCGCGACACCAGCAACTTCCAGGCAGGCTTTGTCGGTACGGACGAGGCGTAGTTGAGTAGGCCTTCTCCGCCCCTATCTGTGCAGAATTGTGCGCATGTAGGGTAGTTGAATCGCTAAAAATGTTCGCTTTTGCTCAATTCCGGGGCTGATGGAGCCGATTAGCGGCGATGGTGCATATTGTGCTGGAGCTGCCGCTTATGCTCCGTCGCAATTTCTTCAAGACGGCCGCCGTGGGTGGGTTGGCCGTGGGTATGAGCCGAGGCTGGTTGGCCTCCGATTTGTCGGCTGCCGCCGGTCCGATCGACACGGGAGGCAAGGCTCCGCTCGCGCTGGCCAAGGACGAACTGTTCTGGCAGCGCGTGCGCCGTGAGTTCGCGCCGCGTCCTGATTTCGTCAACCTCGAATACGGCTACTTCTGCCCCTCCGCCCTCTCCACGCTGGAGACGACGGTGCGTGGCGCGCGCGACATCAATTCCGGAGGCTCCTATTTCATGCGTCGGGAGATGCACGACGAGTTGGAGGAAGCTCGGACCGACCTCGCCGCCCTCGCGGGGGTTTCGACGGAAGAAATCTGCATCACGCGCAACACGACCGAGTCGATGAACATCATCGTCAACGGCCTGGATATGGAGCGGGGCGACGAGATCGTCTACTCCGACCAGGATTACGGCAGCATGGTCGAGTCGATGGAGCAGAAGGCGAAGCGCTACGGCGTGGTGCTCAAGCAGGTGGCCATCCCGCTCGATCCGAAGAGCGACGACGAGATCGTGGCCATCTGGGAGCGTGCGATCACGCCCCGGACGAAGCTGCTCCACGTCACCCACCTGATCAACATCACCGGACACATCTTGCCGGTGCGCAAGATTTGCGACATGGCCCACCGCCACGGCGTCGAGGTGCTGGTCGACTCCGCCCATGCCTTTGCCCACATCGACTACAAGATCGAGGATCTTGGTTGCGACTACCTCGGCACGAGCCTGCACAAGTGGCTGTGCTCTCCCGTGGGCCTCGGCATGCTCTACGTAAAGCGGGAGAAGATCGAGAAGATCTGGCCGCTGATGGCCGACACCGGCAAAAAGGTGGACGACATCCGCAAGCTGGAAGAGCTGGGCACGCGCCCCTACAACCACCACCGCGGGCTGCGTACCGCCATCGAGTTTCACAAGCAGATCGGGGGCAAGGCGAAGGAAGAGCGCCTGCGCTACCTCAACACCTACTGGACGCAGGACTTCCGCGACCACGACCGCATCTACTTCAACACGCCGACCGACCCCTCCCGCTACGTCGCGATCTCCAACGTGGGCGTGCGGGGTGCGACCCCCAAGCAGCTCGGTGACTTCCTCTGGGACAAGCACAACATCCTCATCGCCGGCGTGGACCACCCGGTCGTCAAAGGCGTGCGCGTCACCCCCGGCCTGCCGACCCCCCTGCGCCACCTCGACCTGATGAAGGTCGCGATGGAAGACGCCGCTAGGAAGCTATAAGTTTGCTTCGTTCTGGTTCGGGATTGGGCCTCACGCCAAGCCGCAGAGCCGCCACGAAATTCATTGAAGCTTGAGCCTCTCTTCTCAACACCCGAAGTAAAGGGAATCGAAATCCCTACTTTGCGCCTTGTAGGTTTCCGTGTGTTCAGATTTTGCCGGGAATCTTCTGCGGGTATGGCCATCTGGCCTGCTCAAGAAGAGATTGGCGATGGCCTCAGCCTGTTGGCAGGCTTGGGGGGGCCAGGGATCAGCGGGGCCGGTGGCCACCGGCCCCGCTGAAGCTTCGGGAGAGATCATTTTGCGTCTGGAACCGCTCCGATGTCGGAGCGAAGTTCATCGCCGAGCAGGGATCGCTCGAAGCGTCCTGGCTTAATC